>NZ_JALBUR010000049.1:0-11202 GCF_033971865.1 Grylomicrobium aquisgranense
GATATTATGCATATTTTTCACATGAATAAATCGGCTTTTGGTTTGCACTGATAGATATACAGCGAAAATATGTGCAAGCGCAAAAAAATGAGCTGTAACAGCTTATTCAACTGTTACAGCCCCTTTTGCTTTATTGTCGATCATGTCAATATATGTGAAGTCATGAATCTGGGTCAGATCACCATGGTGCAGTGTCATCTCTCTGTATTTCTGGGCAGATTCATAGTAGAGATCATCGCTCATGAGTTTTCTGTATGTTTCGTATAATGCGGCCATTTCAAGGTCTTCTTCATACAGGTATACCCCGAAATGTCCTCTTGCGGCTGCCATGGCATTGTAGTTGCGCATACAGGTGTGATCTGCGATTAACATCTGTGGAATGCCATTGACCATTGCCTGGTTATAGAAATAGGTATTGCCATCATGGATGACCGCGGAGCAGCCGTTGATCAGGCTGCTGTCCGGTTCCTTGATGTAGTGCAGGTTCTTGTATGCGTGGGCGGGGATGCCTTTGATCCAGATGTAAACATAGTAAGGTGCACCGGCAAAGGCTTCTTCAATGATCTTTGCGATTGTCTTTGGCCGGCTGTGCAGACTGCCAAGGTAGATACATACCCGGTTGGTTCTGGTCTTGCGGTGTTCCTCAATGTTCATGGAGCCGATTCTTGTGATATTGGCATCAGATGGAAACGGAGCACTCTGCAGGCAGCCAAAGGCAAGCCGGCGCACACTGTGGGCATATAGAGTCTTAAGATCCAGTTCCTGTTCTGTCTGCAATTGTGTCAATGCCTGGTTGATGCCATGCATGCAGCGGCTGGGAAACCACGCATTGCGGTACATGGCAGGATGGACAACAGTCCAGCAGGGAATCTTATCAAGCTTGGCGGCAATATTGGCGGCCGGGCGGTTGATGGCAATGATCAGATCGGGGTGGAAGTCAGCGATGGCATCCTGAATGTCCTGGGTATCGGAAAGCACGGCATTTTTTGTCAGCAGGCCCTGGGAGTACATCCATTCTTCATAGGAACGGTTGTCGGCACCCCAGTTGAACAGGGGATGGGATGGCAGATGGCTGGGGTAGACACGCACCTGGCGGAAGGTGTTGTCTGGATCACAGCAGATGGCGCATTCCATGCCAGCAGCAGTGAAAACATCGGCCATACTGCGGGACAGGAAGTACGCTGCGTCTGCTTTGGGATGTACAATGAAGGGGACAATCAGTATTTTCATCGAAAATAATGATACCATTTTTATTAAGGGGACGCGCTTGATGATGCGTGATGTGTGCCTATGAAGAACAGAAATAAGGATGAACGGGATACGGAAGAGATCCCGGTGATCAACGAGGAACCAAAGAAAAAGCATGGATATGGACCGGCCATTGCAGTGCTGGTAATTGTCGTGGCCATTGCTGGTGTCAGCGGGTACATCTTTAAAAAGAAGAATGATGCATCACCTGCACCAACAGTATCTGCTGTATCCACTGCCAGTGCTTCACCCACTGCTTCTGCCAATCTGTATTGGATTGTGGAACCGGGCATGGCGATGGATGATCTGATGATCCTGACCACTTCCACCTATTCTGATTCCAGTGATACAAGTTCATGGGAGAAAACCGGCATGCCGGTGAACTGGGATGATGGTATGAAAGATGCCTATGCAACACCGTTTGTGGGCATTTCCAGGTATGGCGCACTGGCCGTACAGGACTTTGATGGCAATGAGGTATTTCAGGCCAATGTGACATTTGATCAAGACAAGATCAGCTATGATGCTGTGGATCACTGCTTTATCTACAGAGATGGCGATACGGTGTATCGGATTTCCCGTGATTTTTCCACATTGTCAGAATTTACACCATCCTCTTCCAAGGCATTGAAGGACATTGGCTTTGTGATGCTCGATGACAAACTTGTCTATGTTGAACATGGCAAGGATGGCAAAACGGCATCGATTGTTTCTGACAAAACGTATGATGCCTCAGGCCATCGTGCGATTGTGTCAGTGGTGGATTCTTCTTTTGCAATGACAGGATATAAGATTCTGGATGAAAGCGGAAATGCATTGGCGGATGGGCCTTCCGGCATGGTGGTCAAAGACAGCTTTGTCAATGGGTATTATGCTGTGGAGGAAAAGAGTCAGGACGGTTCTTCACTTTTGACAGACAAGGACGGGCTGATGGCCATTGTCAGGGCAGATACCGGTGAAGCCATGACTTCGTACATCTATCAGGATGTGCTGTATTTTGAGGATGGCTATTGTCCGGTAAAACGGGATGACAAGTGGGGCTTTATTGATGAAACGGGCAAGGAAGTCATTCCGTGTGAGTTTGATGCCGTGTCCTACACGGTCAATAGCCATGCCTATGTATGTCATGATGGTCAGTGGGGTATCCTGAATCTGGATGCTTTGAAAAGCAATGCCTTTGTGACGATGGATGATCTGTTTCCAAGTGCCGTGCAGGAAAGTGTCAGTGGGACTGTGACGGTGCTGGCGGATAATCTGAATGTGCGCGAAAAGCCGTCGTCTGCAGCCAATGCCGTGGATCTTGTTTACAAGGATGAAAGTTATCCTTTTGATGCCATGATGGAAAACGGCGGCTATACATGGTACCGGATTGGTGAGAATGAGTGGATTGCGGACAAAGATGGTGAATATCTGAAGGTGGAAAAGAATGAAGGATAATAGACGAAGAACAAAACATTCATTCCTGAAGATTCTTCTTGCCATTGTGCTGATGATCGTAGCAGTGACAGGTGTATCATTTGGTATTTATGTCAGTGACTATTATCACGCGGACGAAACGGCCCTGTCCCTGCTGGAAAATCCTGGTGATGTGTCAATTCTGCAGGATGATCAGGGTAACTATACCGTCCTGCCGCAGAAGGCAGGTGATACCGGGATCATCTTTTATCCAGGCGGCAAAGTGGATGAGCGTGCCTATCTGCCATTATTAAAGAAGTATGCAGAAAACGGCATTACCTGCATTCTGGTCAAGATGCCGTTCCATCTTGCCGTGTTCAATATGAACGGGGCAGATGGCATCCAGAAACAGTATCCCAGGATTACAAAGTGGTATCTGTCCGGACATTCGTTGGGCGGTGCAATGGCAGCAGCTTATATTGCCGGGCATGTGTCAGAATATCAGGGGCTGATCTTACTGGGCGCCTACAGTACAAAGGATTTATCGGATACGGATCTGACGGTGGTGTGGATTGATGGGGATCAGGATGGTGTGATCAATCAGAAGCAGGTGCTTAAGAATCAGGATCACTATCCTGAAAATACGTATGTATTTATGATTGCCGGGGGAAATCATGCCCAGTTTGGCAGCTATGGCGTGCAGAAGGGGGATGGACAGGCATCCATTTCTGCAAAGGAACAATGGCAGGAAACGGTGGATGATACGCTGGCAGTGATTTCGTGATTGCATGGTTTTGTGAAATTGTGCGTTGAAATGCGCATCATTCTCAAATATCATTGTTCTGGAAAAACAGGAGGCAAGAATATGCTGGAAGTATTGAATCATCCGCTGATTACACATAAGCTGACCCAGATGCGCAAAAAGGAAACCGGTACAAAGGATTTCCGTGAGAATCTGGATGAGATTGCCGAGCTGATGGCCTATGAGGTGTGCCGTGATCTGCCGACAAGGCCGGTGAGCATTGAGACGCCGATTGGACCGACAACAGGCTTTGAACTGAGCCGTGAGGTTGTGATTGTGCCGATTCTGCGTGCAGGTATTGGTCTGTTGGATGGCATCCGCAGACTGGTGCCGACAGCCAAGGTTGGCTTTATTGGCATGTACCGTGATGAGGAGACACTGAAACCGCATGAGTATTTTGCCAAGTTTCCTTCCAATCTGGATGAGGCCATTGTGATGGTTGTGGATCCGATGCTGGCAACCGGCGGCAGTGCCGTGGATGCCATCAATGCGATCAAGAAGCGCGGTGCCAAGACAATCAAGCTTGTCAGTCTGGTTGGTGTACCCGAAGGCGTGCAGGCTGTCCAGCATGCACATCCGGATGTGGACATTTACCTGGCTGCTCTGGATGACCATCTCAATGAGAAGGGCTACATCGTACCGGGTCTTGGTGATGCCGGTGACAGAATCTTCGGCACCAAGTAATGACACAGTTTCTGCTGCGCACGGCAGTATATCTGGTCTGCTTTGTTATGGCATGGTATGCCATGTCCGGCGTCAACTTTGAGAAGTTTCTCAAACCAGGGCATGTCGGACAGGCATGGATGCTGTATTTGTTCTGTGTGTGCGCACTGGCATACCTGGCAGGAAGTTTTCTGCTTGCATTTGTTTATCTAAAATAAAGGAATGATCCCTTTCCAAGGCCATAAAGAGGCAGAAAGGGATTTTTTCTATGAGTGAGAACAACGAAAACATGCAGAACTATATGTATTACCGCAGCCGTGTGTATCAGGATCTGATGCCGGGGCATGTGGAGATGGCGATGATTTCAGAGCGCAACCACCTGCAGCGCTGTCAGCTGTCTTCCAGCGAGAACCTCGGCATCCAGGTGAAGCAGGGTGATATCTGCTATACCGACTTTGGCCAGGGATATCTCTATGAGTGTGCCTTCCAGCATTTCGGCCTGGTGCTTTCCATCTATGGCTCAAAGGCACTGCTGGTGCCCATGACCAGCAACACGCTGCAGTACCGCAATGCCTATGATCCCAATGACAATCCAAGCGGCCGGAAACACCTGATGCGGATCGGTCTGATACCGGGGATGCGGAAACACTCTGTCTTGTTTTTGAATGACCTGAAGTATGTCAATACTGCCAGAGTCATTGACATCATGGGACGCATTGATCCGGGCAGTGATCTGTTTATTGAGATCCAGACAAGAATTCTGCGGCTGATCATGAGTGATGGTAGAATAACGACATGCTTGAAGCGTATCAGGGAAAACGATATGTAATCGGCGTGTCAGGGGGCAGTGATTCCATGGCACTGTTAGCCATGTGTGTACAGGAACACATTTCTGTACTGGCTGCTTTTGTCAATTACCATCAGAGAAAACAGGCAGATGCAGAGCAGGCATATGTGACCTCCTGGTGCCATGCACATCATGTTCCATTGGCTATTCTGGATGATCCTTTTACATGGAGCGGCAACTTTGAAGCGGCTGCCAGAACCTGGCGCTATGACTTTTTTGAAAAGCTTGTCAAAGAGAATAAGTACAATGGCATCCTGGTGGCCCATCATCAGGATGATCTGATTGAAACATGGATGATGCAGAAGGAACGGGGTATTGTGCCAAAGTATTATGGTTTGAATGCTGTATCTTACTGGCATGATATTCCGGTATACCGGCCGCTTCTTTCCTATCGTAAACAGGAGCTGGAAGCTTACTGCACAAAGAATCAGATTGTGTATTTTGTGGATGAAACAAACCTGCATGGGGAAAACCGCCGCAGCCAGCTCAGACAGGAAGGCAATCTTTCAAAGCAGGAAAGAGAAGAGATTCTCAAAGAGATTGAGACTGCCAATGCGGATCTTGCTTTGATCAGAGAGGAAGCGGCATCCTGCTTTGAGGCAGGCGGCATTGACCTGCAGGCATATCTTGCAAAGCGTGAAGAAGTCCGGCTGAGTGCCCTGCGGCAGTATCTGGATCCGGATAATCATTTTTCCTGTACGAACAAACAGATGAAGGAAATTGATGATCTGTGCCATCATGATGATTTCTGCCTGGATTTTCATGGCAGTCTGATCGGCAGAGAAAACCAGCATGTGTATCAGGTGCCTGCGATTGGAATGTATCAGGACGTGTATGAATCGATTTGTTACGGCAGTTTTGATCGGTATGTGATTTCTTCTTCTGGCAGCACAGTCGAAGCTGTGAGTGTGAAGGAAGATGATTTTCCTTTGATGATTCGCAGTGTACTACCGGGTGATGCCATTCAGATGCGGTTTGGACATAAGTCTGTGCACAGATTCTTTGTGGACCGGCATGTTCCCAGAGCACTGCGTTCTGGCTGGCCGGTTGTGGTCAATGCCAGAGGAGATCTGATCCTGGTGCCGGGACTTGGCTGTGATATCCATCATTACAGCATAGCTCCTTCTATGTATGTGCATGCCCGGAGTCTTGGTGAGCTTGCAGCGAAACATCACTGAAAGAGACAGCCGGAGGCGAAACCCTGTGATTTGTCTTGTTTGAGGAAAGAAAATCTGCAGATTGGTCTTAAGGTGTCGGGCAACATAGGCAAACGGTTGCTGAAAGGCTTCCATGCTGTGGTATCATATCTGACATGGAGGCATTTTCTATGTGGGAAAACAATGATATTGGAAAAGTGCTGGTCAGTGAGGAACAGATTGAAAAGCGGGCCGCTGAGCTTGGCAAGCAGATTACCGAGGATTATAAGGCAGTTGGCCGTGCTCCCCTGCTGGTTGCGCTGTTGCGTGGATCTGTGCCGTTTCTGGCTGAGCTGATCCGCCATATTGACCTTGATATTCAGTATGACTTCATGGATGTATCGTCTTATGAAGGAACGGAATCCATCGGTGATATCAAGATCATCAAGGATCTGGATACTTCCATCAAGGGTGTGGACATTCTGCTGGTAGAGGACATCGTCGATACGGGCAGAACGATTGATACCGTTGTGAAAATGCTGAAACATAAAGGGGCTGCCAGCGTGAAGGTCGCAACACTGCTGGACAAGCCTTCCCGCCGCATCAACGATATGAAAGCTGACTATGTTGGCTTTGAGGTGGCAGATGAGTTTGTGGTCGGCTTTGGCATGGACTACAACCAGAAGTACCGCTGTCTGCCGTATATCGGGGTGCTGAAGGATGAATGCTATGCAGGTAAGGAGCAGTAAGAATGCAACAGAAAAATGATGCAAACAAGTGGCTGCGGTTTCTGCCGTATGTCATTCTGATCGCCGCGGTCATTTCATTGTTCTCGATGAACCCCGGCAGTTCCTCACAGGAGCTGGATTACAATACCCTGCAGGATGTGCTGGTAAACCAGGATGTGACCCAGGCATCTCTGTCTGTAGGCTCTAATGTGACAACGATCAAGGGTGTTTATGAGAATAATGGCCAGAAGGTGACTTTCAGTTCCAAAGTGCCGAGCACTTCGGATGAGATTGCCAAGGTTATGACAGATCTCAGCGGTGCCAGGGTTTCGGTTGTGGATGCGGATGCGTCCAATGCTTTCCTGGATACGCTGCTGTCCTTCCTGCCGGTTGTGCTGATGTTTGGCGTGACCATCTGGATGGTCAACCGCATGGCCGGAGCAGGATCTGCCAACAAGCAGGCCTTTGATTTCTCCAAGTCCCGTGCCCGTCTGGAAGGCAAAGTTAAAGTGCGCTTCTCAGATGTGGCTGGCTGTGACGAAGAAAAAGCAGAGATGGCCGAGATTATCGACTATCTGAAATATCCAAAGAAGTTTGAGCGGATGGGTGCCAGAATTCCAAAGGGCATCCTGCTCTCCGGCCATCCTGGTACTGGTAAGACACTGCTTGCCAAGGCCGTTGCCGGTGAGGCAAATGTACCGTTCTATTCCATCTCTGGTTCTGACTTTGTCGAGATGTTTGTTGGTGTTGGTGCCAGCCGTGTGCGTGATATGTTCAAGAAGGCCAAGGAAACGGCACCGTGCATTATCTTCATCGATGAGATTGATGCCGTTGGCAGACAGCGCGGCGCTGGTTTTGGCGGCGGCCACGATGAGCGTGAACAGACACTGAACCAGCTGCTGGTTGAGATGGATGGTATGGAAGACAATACCGGTGTTGTGGTCATCGCTGCCACAAACCGTCCGGATGTACTGGACCCGGCATTGTTGAGAGCCGGCCGTTTCGACCGTCAGATTACGGTCTCTCTGCCGGACCGCAAGGGCAGAACTGCCATTCTCAAGGTTCATGCCAGAAACAAGCACTTTGCCAATGACATCGATCTGGATGCTCTGGCCAAGCGTACACCTGGTTTCTCAGGTGCTGATCTGGAGAACGTGCTGAATGAATCTGCGATTCTGGCTGTGCGTGAAAATCTCAATGAAATCGGCATGAAGCAGATTGATGAGGCCATTGACCGTGTCATGATGGGACCTGCCAAGGTATCCCGCACCTATGATGAGAAAACTAAGAAGCTGGTTGCCTATCATGAATCCGGTCATGCCATTGTTGGTCTGTACCTCGACGATGCGCAGGTTGTGCAGAAAGTCACCATCATTCCGCGTGGTCAGGCAGGCGGCTACAACCTGATGACGCCAAAGGAAGAAAAGATGATGAATACAAAGAATGATCTTCTGGCAACGATCACGTCCTATATGGGCGGCCGTGTTGCCGAAGAGCTGTTCTTCGATGATGTCACCACCGGTGCTTCCAACGATATCGAGCGGGCAACCAACATTGCCAAGGATATGGTCACACTGTATGGTATGAGTGATCTTGGTCCGATCAAGTACAACTCCGGTTCTGAGAATGTGTTCCTGGGCCGTGATTACAACTCTCCGAACAATGTGTCCGGCCAGGTGGCATTTGAGATTGATGAAGAAGTACGCAAGATCGTCAATGAATGCCATGATAAGGCCAAAGAAGTCATCTCTGATCACAAGGAAGAGCTGATCCGCATTGCCAATGCCCTGATGGAGTATGAGACGCTGACTGCTGAGCAGATCCAGAAGGTTGTCAAGGGTGAGCCGATTGAGGATACACCTGCAGATAAACCTGCTGATCAGCCGGCTGAAACAGCAGCGTAATTAATGTAATGCATGAATCCGAAGGATGATCCTGTCCTTCGGATTTTTGTCTGCCGAATCCGTACTGACGTAAGGCCAATCGGTCCAATGGTGAATCCAATCATGTCCAATCGCAAGTCTGTTCGGTGCAGTGATATGACTGTTCTTTCGCCTTTTATAAAGCATCAGGGGAAATGCATGCCTGCTGATGATGCGCCTGGAAAGTAAGACATTGACCACAAATATGGCTTCCCGTCACATATACAATATGGGCTGACTGTCAGATATCTTCCCAACAAGTTTGATGACATGTAAAGGAAATGCTTGACACAATTGCATCGAAACTTTTTAATAATTTTACGTTGTTTTTGCATTACGGAGGGGATGCCATGCAAACACTTGAAGCATTCATCAGCCTGTTTTTTTCACCATTGATTTCTTTGAAAATCTGGCGGAGCAGACAGAACAAGAAGACATTGGGATTTAATGATCTGGTTAATTATGGGATCTTTTGCCTTCTGAATATGATTGTTGTGAAATTTGTATGCAAAGTTGTTCCGGCGCTGAATGGCAGTAGTCCATGGGATGGAACGTATGCGGTCATTGCGTTCATTATCGGGGCTCTGCTTCCGTACATCGTTGAAATATTACGGATAGCTTTTCCAGGGAAAGTAGAGATCACCCAGAAATGAAAAAAATCATCCGCGGTGTGCTTTTGACTATTTTCTTTATGTTCTTGTTTGTCCTGCTGGCTTTTGACATTGTTGGAAATGATCTTCTTAATTGGTTTAATGAGAGATTTGGCGTTTCACTCAGAGAAATTCTGTATACGGTTCGCTCGCCAATGAAAGGGGCGGACACTAATTTCTTGTGGGAAGCTGTACACTACTGTCTGCCTGCCATCTTATTATTCCTTGCAATAATCGTGCTGATCCTGTTCTGGGATCGAGGCGTCATGCGCAAAGTCAATACAGTTGTCTCCATCAATATTTTCAATAAGGTGAACCTGCATATCAATGTCAGATGGCTCAATCGTGTACTGGCTCTTGTTCTTGCTGTATGTATGTTATTCCCATTATCGCAGAGGGTAGATGCCAGTTTATCAGTTGGAGATTACATTTCTTCATTGAAAGACCAGACGACGATTTATGAAGATTATTATGTGGATCCAGAGAGTGTCAGTATTGTACCGGCGAACGAGGAAAAGAAAAATCTGATTTACATCTATATGGAAAGCATGGAGACAACATATGCATCCGAAGCTGTTGGCGGTCATCAGCCTGTAAATAATTACATTCCAAATCTGACTGAGATGGCAGATGAAAATATCAATTTTTCGAACAGCAATCAGTTGGGCGGCTGGCATACAGTGAATGGAACAGGTTGGACGATGGGCGCATTGTTTGGAACAACCTCAGGTATTCCTTTTACCTTTCCAGTCGACGGGAACTCTATGGATGACCGCAAGAATTTTGCCTCAGGCGTGACTACTTTAGGCGAGGTTTTAGATGCACAAGGTTATAACCAGGAATTTTTATGCGGCTCGGATGCGACTTTTGCTGGACGCAGTGAATATTTTCAGCAGCATGGTAATTATCAGATTTTTGATTACTATACGGCAATTGAGAAAGGCTATATTCCAGAGGATTATTATGTTTGGTGGGGGTATGAGGACAAATACCTGTATCAGATTGCCAGAGACGAAGTGACCAGGCTCGCATCAGAAGATGAGCCTTTCAATCTTACGTTTCTGACTGTTGATACACATCATGTTGACGGATATGTTTGTGACCTTTGTCAGGATGAATATCCAGAGCAGTTGGCAAATGTTGCCTCCTGTGCGGATCGGCAGGTCAAAGAATTTGTGGACTGGTGCATGGAACAGCCGTTCTTTGAGAATACACAGATTATCATCACCGGTGATCATCCCCGCATGGATAATGATCTCGTGGCAGATGTGGATTACTATGACCGTACCATTTATAACTGCTTTATCAGTAAAGATGGACCGACTGATGTGAATATGAAAAATCGGGAGTTCAGCGCTTTGGACATGTTTCCAACGATTCTTTCCTTCCTTGGGTATGATATTGAAGGCGACAGACTGGGGCTCGGTGTCAATCTCTTCTCTGATCAGAAAACGTTAATGGAACAGATGGGATATGACAGCTTTAATGCAGAGCTGTCTAAATATTCCGAATACTATATAAACCAATTCTCATGATGGGATGAAAGTCCAGCTTTGTGAAAGCGTATGGAGAATGTCTGTCCATGCGCTTTTCTATAGTGTGTCGGGCATGGCACACATCTAGCCTGCAATAGAGGCAGGCCGCGGGTATTTGTCGCCAAGCGAAGTGAACTACCAGACGAGGATGAATAACCCAGAGCGAAAGCAGTAGCTAGCATATTTCTGAGCTTACGTACAGAAACCTGATTGAGGCCATAAGGCGGATAAGGCTGCTATGCAAGCTGAAGTCCAAAAGACAAACGTAAAGCCGAC
>NZ_JALBUR010000050.1:0-11075 GCF_033971865.1 Grylomicrobium aquisgranense
CTCCTTTCATCAAACTACACAACCATAATAAAAGGCGCACCGTTAAAGCGACGCGCCCGCACCGTCAATTCAACATAAATGCACCGGTTTTAGCGGAAGACATGTACCGACGAACCGGAATTTGCATTGTGTTCGATTCGAACAGTGAAGAATGACATTGTGTTTTTGAATGATGCTTTGCGTCAGGAGCAAGTTGGCAGCATTCAGTCTTTGAAGGCAAGGGGATATTTGTTCTGCCCAGAAGATGATTCTCGTTTGTCGGCGTTGAAGACGGAGCTGATGGTCTGGCAGAGTGTGTGTTATAATCGACCAATTGTTGAAACAAACCGTATCCTGTTTGTAGAGCAGATGCTGCTGTCAAATGACGCTGTTAAAAAAGAAGATCTGTGCGAAAAGCTGTTTATTTCAGAATCTACCATTTCTCCCATCCTGCAGGAAGTTTCTTCTTTTCTGCAGTCTTATGGCCTGCGTATTGCCTCACTGCCGGGTGTTGGCCTGAAAGTTGCCGGCAGGGAACAGGATCAGCGTTCCTGCATGGTCGAAATTGCCTGTTCTTTTTACCATGATGTTACGCTGCTGTATCCGGTTGAGAAGTTTGACCATATGTTTTATGAGTCACGCAGTGATTATGAAGATGTGCGTCATGCCCTGCTGAAGATTCTGCGGGACAGCAGAATCTCCGTTTCGGATATCTTTTCAAAGAAGCTGGCAACGCATCTTGTGCTGATCAAAAGACGTGCGGCAGATGGCCGTCATCCTGTATTTGATGAGACGATGATCCGTGAAATCAAGGATACGTATGAGTTTGAACTTGCACAGGCCATCTTCTGTGATCCTGTGATTTATTCATATATTGGGCCGCAGGAAGAAATTGAAATGGTAAATTATGCGCGCCTTTTGATCATTGCCCGTGATATTGATCTGCGCCATACAAATGATGTGGAAACATTGAATAGTACATGTGTGATTCAGGCAGGTAAGCTGACAGATCATGTGATTGACATGCTTCGTGATGGTGTGTTTGGCTCATTTTTCGATATGGAAATCTTCCGGCTCTATGAACGGGACTATGAGTCAATTGTTCTGCAACTGTATCTCAAGCATCATTTTGATTTGACTGGCAAGATACGGTTTGTGACATATGTGGAAGCAGATACGGATTATTTGTCACCGTTTGCAAAGGAAATGGTACGGCAGATGATTGCCTGTCTGCAGCAGATCTTTCACGAGCGGATTGAATCCGGGGAAATACAGATGCTTGCAGTACTGACGGATTATATTTATAAGCAGGTCAGATATCCGTATCATAAGCTTAGGCTGGCAACTTCATGCATGGAAGGAAAGGTTGCCGGCAATCTGATCAAGGAAAACCTGCAGGATCATTTTGGTCAATACATTGCATACAATGATGTGTTTGACTTATATGAGATGCGCAAAGTGAATTTTGCAAATTATGATCATCTTGTCCTATCTTCCAGCAATCCTCTGTATTATTCCTATCCTCTGAAGCGCATTGTGTATCAGGGACTTTCAACCAAGGGTGGAAGAAAAGAACTGTTCCGGGAAATGTTCTGTGATGGGTATGAGAAGACGGTTGTTGAGAAGCTTTGCCGTATGACGCGAATCTTTCCGGATGCGGATGTGCCGGATGCCGACACAATGATGAAGATGTTAACGTTCAAGTATGGCAGATCAGATCAGGATCAGAAGAAGCTGGAAGAGAGTCTTGAAACAAGAAGGCAGATATCTTCGTACTGCTACAATTCACAGACGGCTGTTGTGATGCTTGATTATCCGTATGTTGGACGGGAACTGCTCGATATTTATGTGCCAAAACAGTCATTGTATTGCCATGGTACGGTGGAGATGAAGTATCTGATTGCGGTTTGTTTGAAACCGGGTATGAAAGTATCAGATTTGAAGCAGGTAAACCGCATGATCCAGAATGCATCACAGGATGCCTCTTTGATGCAGAAACTGGTTTCTGATCCTGCAGAGACCTGGCATCAGATTTGGTTTGAGATTGTTGAAAACAGTTTTGTTAATGGAATTTAGCTTTCTGCATGTATCATCGTGCAGCTTGATCATCTGCACTTACTATAGTGTCAAAA
This sequence comes from Grylomicrobium aquisgranense, assembly GCF_033971865.1. Lineage (NCBI taxonomy): Bacteria > Bacillati > Bacillota > Erysipelotrichia > Erysipelotrichales > Erysipelotrichaceae > Grylomicrobium > Grylomicrobium aquisgranense. Next base: position 2,112 of record NZ_JALBUR010000050.1, read on the forward strand.
GATGCATTCACACATTCTGGTGTGGATGCTATTTTTGTATCGCAGGAAAGAGAGAAGCACAAATCATGTTGAAATTGTTTCTATCATCTCATGGCCACTTTGCCAGCGGCATGAAAAGTTCAATTGATATTTTGTCGGGTTCTTCCGATCGTTTGACTGTTTTTGATGCATATGTGAATCAGGAGAATGTCGCAGATCAGCTGAATGCATTCTATCAGACAGTGAAAGACGATGATCAGGTGATTCTGCTGAGTGATCTGTATGGCGGCAGTGTCAACCAGCAGATGTATTTGTTTCTGAACCGTCCGAATACAAGATTGATTGCAGGCGTGAATCTGGCACTTGTGCTTGAGTTATCGATTCGTGATTCGATCAGTGATGAAGATCTTGAGAAGCTGGTTGCCCAGAGCCGTGAGATGCTTCGCATTGTTAAGAATAATCAGGATGATACAGAAGAAAGCAATACCGCGGATGATTTCTTCTGATCCATCATACATTCCTAGAAAGGGGAGAAAATGATTACACTTGTTCGTCTTGATGAGCGTCTGATTCATGGTCAGATTGCCATCAAATGGTCACGCAATACAGGCGTTGACCGCATTATGGTCGCAAATGATGCGGCTGGTACTAATGAAACAATCAAGAAATCACTGCTGATGGCAGCGCCTTCTACCTGCAAAACGGCAATTAAGACAGTGGATGAAACACTGCGGATGCTGCAGAATCCGAAGGCGGCCAATCATAAGATTCTTCTGTTAGTTTCCAATCCGGAGGATCTGATCAAAGTGCTGGAGAATGCAAAGGATATTGAGGCAGTGAATATCGGTAATTATGGCCGTATTGCTCCAAAACATGATGGCAAGGAGCGCCAGACATATCGTGAGAATCTGTATCTGTATCCGGAAGAAGCCGATTTGCTGAAGAAAGTGAAAGAGCTTGGCTATGATGCTTTCTATCAGACAACGCCGGAAGAAGCAAAGGAATCGCTGGAAAAGATTCTGGAGAAGAAATGAGGAAAAGATAATATGGTAAAAGCAGCGATTATTGTCAGTATTGCATATTACGTTCTGTATGTGCTTGACCTGGACTTTCTGTCCTGGCAGTGTCTGACCAGACCGATTGTGGTAGCACCGGTTGTTGGTGCACTGCTTGGTGATTTCAAGACAGGTATTATCATGGGTGCTTCGCTGGAATCGATCTTCATGGGTATTTCTGCCATTGGTGGTTCTATTCCGGCAGATGCGACAACCGCTTCTGCGATTGCTGTTGCCTATACGATTCTGACTGGTGCTACAGCTGAAGAGGGCCTTGCCATTGCCATGCCGATCGGCACAGTCATGGCAAGTATCAATGCCGCCATTACTTCTGCTGTTGGCTCTCCTCTGGCAGCACATTGGGAAAAGCTCGCAGCAACAAACATCCATCAGTTCAATGTACAGACGATCTCCTGGACTTTGATCCAGCCGCTGATCATGACCCTGATTCTGTTTGTAGGTGTTGCCTATGGTGTTGATGGGCTCAATGCAGCGATCAATGCACTTCCTTCCTTTGTGATGACAGGTCTTACGGCTGCTTCCTCGATGATGGTAGCTGTTGGCTTTGCCATTCTGACATCCATGATCTGGGATAAGGAAGTTGCTGTGTTCTTCTTTGTGGGTTATGTCATTGCAGCATATACATCTCTTGGTACGCTGCCTATTGCGATTCTTGGCACAGCAGCTGCAGCAACATTGTTCGTCATTGAAAAGAAGAATATTGATCTCAAGAATGAACTGACGGAAAAACTGAAGAACGCATCCGTAACATCTGCGGGTGATGACGATGATGAGGAGGATTTCTTCTGATGGCAAACCAGGTAAGTGTGGAGGATAAGAAAGTTCTCCGTAAAATGTTCTTCCTGTCTCACCTTGTCTTCCCAGCTTTCAATATGGTGAAGATGGAGGCAGTTGGCTTTACGTATACAATGGAGCCGGCAATTGAATCCATTTACAAGGATGATCCGGAAGGCAAGAAAGAAGCGTATCTGCGCCACCAGGCATTCTTCAATACAAATGCCGTTCCGTTTGCCTTTATCGCTGGTCTTGCCTATGCCATGGAGAAACAGCATAAAGCAGGCCAGGTTGATGGTGCCACCATTGAGAATGTAAAGGCATCCCTGATGGGACCGACCGCAGGCATGTTCGATTCTCTGTTCTTTAACACATTGAGAGTCATTGCGGCTGGTATTGCCATTGGTCTTTGCTCACAGGGAAACTTTGCCGGTGTGATTCTGTTCATCCTGCTCTATGGTGTGACACAGTCCATCTGCAAATACTTCCTGCTGAACTGGGGCTTCACGCTTGGTACTTCATTCATTGATAAGGTATTCAATTCCGGATTAATGGATGTTCTTTCCAAGAGTGCATCCGTGCTTGGTCTTACCATGGTTGGTGCTATGACCGCAACAATGGTCAATGTACCTCTGACATGGACAATCAACACAGGCGAGACATCTGTTGTCATCAAGGATGTACTGGATTCGATTTTCCCGGGACTTCTCGGTGTCATCCTTCTGTTTGTCCTTGTTCATCTGATCAAGAAAGGCTGGCGTCCAACCAAGCTGATTCTGCTTGTCTTCATCATTGCCTTTGTTGGCGCAATCCTGCATATATTCTGATTGACTGCGGTACAGGAGAAAAAAGTACTTCTGTACCGCTTGCTTTTTGACGGAGGATCACAGATGGATCTGAAAGATAAAATGTTCCTGTATGGAATCCAGTTTGGCACCAGAAATACACGCCGTCAGAAAAGATTGTTTATTGATCAAGTCTGTACGGTGTGCAAAGACAAAAAAGTTCCGGTGCATGTACAGCAGAAGACTTCATCTTTGTTATCTGTCTGCAATCTGATCATTGGTGATCCTGACAAAGCAGATACAGTCATTGCGGCATCCTATGACACACCTGATCTGGCCTTGTTTCCGCAATTCTGCTGGTATCCGTTTCATATGCAGAAAAATCGGGAATGGAACCGGATGCATATGGTGATTGAGGCCTGCCTGTTCTGCCTGCTGATGGCAGCGGCGATATTCCTGCTTGCGTTTTACCGGCCTGCCAATCCTGTTGTGCATGTTCTGGCTGTGATCATTGGCATCCTGCTTGCCCTTTCCGGCATCAAGGTTTCCGGTGGACTGCCGGTACATATCAGCTACAATATGAATTCGGCTTCAGTGGCAGTGATCATGGATCTGATTGACGGCATTGCTGAAACAGGAAAACATGTCTGCTTCGTTCTGTATGGTGAAGGGACAACGTCAGTGGAAGGCGTCAAGATTCTCAAGGAGGAAATTCCTGGAGATAAGCAGATCATTTTCCTCAGTGCTCTGGCAAAAGGCGACTATCATTTTGCCATTCATGCAAAAGGAACAGCGGTACCAGATATCCTGCAGAAGAACTTGCCGGAATATGAAGACCATTGTCTTTCAGAGCAGCAGGCAGCACAGAGCATTCTGGCATTGTATCCCAAAGGGATCATTCTGATGTCAGGTGACCGAGATGGCAGGGATTTGGTTGTAAGAAATGCATGTACAAGGAAAGACATGGATGTTGATATGAAGCTTCTGCAGAAGACAGAAGATACGTTATATGAATTAATAGAGAAAGAGGAAAGTGCAAATGTCTAAATTATTAACACAAGGTGATGATTTTGGCTTTACCAGAGGTGTAACACTTGGCATTGTGGATTCGATAGACCGCGGTGTATTGCGCAATACGGGGCTGTTTACCAATATGCCCTCGGCGGAATTTGCAGTGAGTTTCATGGCAGACAGACCACAGGTATGCTTTGGCATTGACTTCAATATCGTATCAGGGAAGCCGGTGGCAGATCCTGCCAGGATCCCGCACCTTGTGGATGAAAATGGTGAATTCATCCGCTCTGGTGTGCGGGTAAAGGATCCGCGTTTTGCAACAGAGCAAGGCAGAAGAGAAATGTTTCCGTATGAGGAATGCTATACAGAAATGAAAGCACAATATGACCGTTTTCTTGCTCTGACAGGTAAGAAACCTGGTTATCTGCATGCCCATTCTTTGATGCATGAAAACTATATCCAGGTCATCCGCGATCTTTCCAAAGAAACAGGCATTCCGTTTTCCATGGATATCCAGAAACAGTATGGATTTGTGTCAATGATGAACTTCATGGATCTATCCAAATCATCTTTGAATAAAAAGGTGTTTGATCCGGAAGCACAGCTTGCCAAGACACCATTGGAAGACAATTTGAAACATGAAAAGGAATACCTGGCATCGGAATACTTCGAGATCGGCGGACATCCCGGCTACATTGATGATGAACTGCTTGGCCTGACGACACTGTCATTGGAGCGCTGCAAGGATGCAGCGATGATGATGTCGCCAAAGCTGAAAGAATGGATTGATACAAATCATGTCGAACTGATTACCTACTATGATTTGTATCAGCAGCACTGAAAATCTGCATGAATGGGCAGCACAGCTGCCCTTTTTACGTGCGGCTGACAATGATGCTATGATTATGGCAAAGCGATGAAAAGAGGATGGTGCTATGGATTCATTTGTGCGCAATAAAGAAATGATCCGCATTTTTGCAAAGATGCTGAGAGGATTGGATATTTCTGAAGAAAAGAGAATTCATGATTTACCTGCATGGGAGCAACTGTATTATCTGCAAGCTGCCATGGAGTTGAGAGATATCGAAGAAGAGGAAACCGAAAGGGAAGAAAAGAGGCTGCCGATGCATGAAGTAGCAACATCGGATGAAAAGCAGGCAATCCAATTCCTGGATTATTACAGGATTCCCTGGAAATATAAGACTGTGCATGGAAGAAAGTATCTTGCGGCTGCAACAGTAGACGTTACCAGGATCTGGGATGAATATAACAAGATGGACAGAAGATACTGCGATATCAGAGATCATGCCCAGTTCTTCCTGAGCGTAAATCCAGCCGGCGGTGAAAAGACAGCTGTGTATGTGATGAATCCATACATGTCGTTAGAAGAAGCACAGGATACTTTGAAAAAGTTTAAGGAACTGGAATTGTGTCCGTACAGTGTGTATGGCAATGATACACCAAGCCTGGTGAGGAAGATTTCACTTGATGCGGATTGACTTACTTCAGATACTCAAAATTACTTAAAATGCTTAAATGAAATGCGGACTGAAATACAGATTGATGCCTGTCTTGCTGCTGAAAAATCTGAAAAAGAGAAAACGTACCTATATAATTAGCAATATAGAATTCATCTGAGTAGTGTCGAAAACCCGGAAGGCAACTGATAGGTATCTGACGGCTGAGAAGCCGGAGATATAAAAAATTGCGGCCAAGGCGCAATAAAAACAACTTTGGAACTCGTTCTTTCAAAACTGAATCTTCAATGCTTACAGCTCATCCTTTATCCAGGCATCAAGATGGATATTGATGCCGGCAAAGATTGCGAAGAAAGCATGCTTGGATCCATTACGGATTTTCATCTGGTGAAGATGATAGTCGTTCAGGATTCTGGTGTTCATTCTTTCTGTCGAAGTTCTGTTCCGGTAAATCTCTTTCCACTTTTCAGACCTGTATGGAACAGGTCCGAAGAGCCGGATGTCATCACCGTCATTGACGTATATCGTTCTTCCATAAGCGGAAGAACTGCACTCATTCGCAAATGGACAGGAGGAAATCTTATTCATCCTGAGTGGGCAGCGGAATTTTCTGCGCTTTCTCTGGATGTCGTAGCCATAGTCATACATCGGTGTTCCATTCGGACAAACAGGCACGCCATTCTCATTCAGCTTGAACTTATCAAAGGGATTGTCCCCAGCAGACCGTTGATTGCGGTCGATGATTGGAATAATATTCTTGTGACGGAAGAACTGAAAGATGGCAAGACTGTCAGAAGCTGCGTCAAAGCACATGTATCGCGGGTGGATATCGGGATTCATGTCAAACAGACGTGCTGAGGCAGATATGGTGGTCAAAGCATCGTGCCGTGAGGCTTTCTCAAGATCGATATAGATAGGCAAGTCTACTGATCTATGGGGATTGTGGTACGAGATGTTGTAAAGAGTGTAGCCGAGATAGTAGGACTCAAGATCACTGTCCCATCCGATGTCAGCGTCAGGTGCAGAATAGCGGACGAGAGGATTTCCATCCTTATCCAATTTGACTTTGTGGCCAAATGGAGAGGCGTGGATGTGAAGCGAAGAACCATCTCCGGACAAGATGAGATTATTCGACTCAATGAATCCCATGTCGGAAGAAGGAATCACAGCCAGTGCATTGAAGAGAGACTGAAGTGTGTAGATCATCCGATCCCGATCCCATTCGGCGCCGTTTTTATATTTGTCAGCGAGAAATAAGGTTTCGGAATGTGAATAGTTAATCAGCTTGTCATGGTTCTTGGGTTTCTTTTGAGAAGGCTTCGTATAGTAACCCTGCTGCAGCAGATCAGAGAGATGTGGATCTGAGTGCGTTAAACGATTGATAAAGTCGTAATGAGAAGCAGGACCAGGCGGAGAGAAAGAGCCAATCAGCCATTGAAGCAGAGAATCAGAAGACAGATCTGCACACCAGTTATGAATGGACAAATACCCGAGGTGCTGCATGAGAATGAAGGACCGGATGAGCACAGCGGGGTCATGAGCCGGACGGCCGGTAACAGAGTAGAGAGGAAACAGAACATCTACGGCAAGATCGACGTCCAACTTCCGAAGCTTATGCAAAGCAGAATGGAACTTAGAAGTATCCAGTCGTTTAAGCTGAGCATAACCAAGATGATCTTTTTCATCCCTAAGGAAAGCACGATATTCCAGGGACGAAGAGATATGTTTGAGCATTTCACTCACCTCCCACCTTTTCAAGAAAAGCGAGCGAAGCGAGCAGGGCACGCTTGAAATTTTGTCAAGAGTTGACAGCGAAAAAGTGGGGGGATTATGAAATGAGGAGCGCAGAGAAAAGAGCGTTGCCTGTACTCCTAAGAGTTTTCGACAACGCTCCATCTGAGTAGTGTCGAAAACCCGGAAGGCAACTGATAGGTATCTGACGGCTGAGAAGCCGGAGATATAAAAAATTGCGGCCAAGGCGCAATAAAAACAACTTTGGAACTCGTTCTTTCAAAACTGAATCTTCAATGCTTACAGCTCATCCTTTATCCAGGCATCAAGATGGATATTGATGCCGGCAAAGATTGCGAAGAAAGCATGCTTGGATCCATTACGGATTTTCATCTGGTGAAGATGATAGTCGTTCAGGATTCTGGTGTTCATTCTTTCTGTCGAAGTTCTGTTCCGGTAAATCTCTTTCCACTTTTCAGACCTGTATGGAACAGGTCCGAAGAGCCGGATGTCATCACCGTCATTGACGTATATCGTTCTTCCATAAGCGGAAGAACTGCACTCATTCGCAAATGGACAGGAGGAAATCTTATTCATCCTGAGTGGGCAGCGGAATTTTCTGCGCTTTCTCTGGATGTCGTAGCCATAGTCATACATCGGTGTTCCATTCGGACAAACAGGCACGCCATTCTCATTCAGCTTGAACTTATCAAAGGGATTGTCCCCAGCAGACCGTTGATTGCGGTCGATGATTGGAATAATATTCTTGTGACGGAAGAACTGAAAGATGGCAAGACTGTCAGAAGCTGCGTCAAAGCACATGTATCGCGGGTGGATATCGGGATTCATGTCAAACAGACGTGCTGAGGCAGATATGGTGGTCAAAGCATCGTGCCGTGAGGCTTTCTCAAGATCGATATAGATAGGCAAGTCTACTGATCTATGGGGATTGTGGTACGAGATGTTGTAAAGAGTGTAGCCGAGATAGTAGGACTCAAGATCACTGTCCCATCCGATGTCAGCGTCAGGTGCAGAATAGCGGACGAGAGGATTTCCATCCTTATCCAATTTGACTTTGTGGCCAAATGGAGAGGCGTGGATGTGAAGCGAAGAACCATCTCCGGACAAGATGAGATTATTCGACTCAATGAATCCCATGTCGGAAGAAGGAATCACAGCCAGTGCATTGAAGAGAGACTGAAGTGTGTAGATCATCCGATCCCGATCCCATTCGGCGCCGTTTTTATATTTGTCAGCGAGAAATAAGGTTTCGGAATGTGAATAGTTAATCAGCTTGTCATTGTTCTTGGGTTTCTTTTGAGAAGGCTTCGTATAGTAACCCTGCTGCAGCAGATCAGAGAGATGTGGATCTGAGTGCGTTAAACGATTGATAAAGTCGTAATGAGAAGCAGGACCAGGCGGAGAGAAAGAGCCAATCAGCCATTGAAGCAGAGAATCAGAAGACAGATCTGCACACCAGTTATGAATGGACAAATACCCGAGGTGCTGCATGAGAATGAAGGACCGGATGAGCACAGCGGGGTCATGAGCCGGACGGCCGGTAACAGAGTAGAGAGGAAACAGAACATCTACGGCAAGATCGACGTCCAACTTCCGAAGCTTATGCAAAGCAGAATGGAACTTAGAAGTATCCAGTCGTTTAAGCTGAGCATAACCAAGATGATCTTTTTCATCCCTAAGGAAAGCACGATATTCCAGGGACGAAGAGATATGTTTGAGCATTTCACTCACCTCCCACCTTTTCAAGAAAAGCGAGCGAAGCGAGCAGGGCACGCTTGAAATTTTGTCAAGAGTTGACAGCGAAAAAGTGGGGGGATTATGAAATGAGGAGCGCAGAGAAAAGAGCGTTGCCTGTACTCCTAAGAGTTTTCGACAACGCTCCATCTTAAAGAGGGGGAGATGAGTGTGATGAAAAACATCAAAGCAAAGAGCGTTGCACTTTCCACAACAGCTGTCATAACGCTTCTTTCAAGTACTTGCAGTGTCAAAGCAGAAGAAGCGCAGCCAACAGTATCACCGGAAAGTACAAGTCAGAGTGAGACAGCAGCACCTGCTGAAAAGCTGAAGGCTCCGGAAGCAGTCAGTGATAGAACGGGTTCCCATTCA
>NZ_JALBUR010000051.1:0-11066 GCF_033971865.1 Grylomicrobium aquisgranense
TTGAACAGATTCCATTTACCTGTGCGGAGATCCCAAAGCTTAAAATGCCAATTAACCTCTATGAGGCATATAGCTCATGATATTTTGGTGTTTACAGCCTCATCAACTAAATCTTTGAAAATAGCGTCTTACAAAAAAGGACTCTGGCATTTTCTCAGAGTCCTTCTGCTTATTTCTGCGGAATCAGGGATGCATTCATCCCCTGAAAGCGCGGTTTGTGTGCCTTGCTCAGACGGAACAGTCCGCTTACTGTGATACTGATCTCAGGCAGTCTGCCCGGATAGCGCTCCACATCATTCTTGCGCAGATATGCTCTGCCCTGCACCATAACGCGGTCCCCTGCCTCAAGCTCATAGGCTTCATCTGCACGCCAGTTTCTGGCTGTAAAACTGATCACATCCACAGATCCTTCTTCATCATGAATATGGTAATATACCCTGCTGTTTGTCTCCTTCAGCAGCGTACTGATCTTACGGTCCTGATTATGCAGCGTAATCCTGCCGAACGCCATCTTCTCATCCTTGTCCGGACCCATATCCCCCCGCAGATGCACAGCACCGTCTTCCTCAATGGTTCCGATTGCGGTCACATAGTAACAAACCACATTGTGTTCATGATCACGAATTGTTTCAAATGTAAAATAATCTCTTGGTCCCATCATTGTCTATTTTTCTTCCCAAATATGGCTCTATTCAGATAATCAATGGCTTTATACCACAAAAACAGGCATTGTGCTACCATGAATCCAGAAAAAGCGGAGGTTTTCATGACTACAGTACTGAAATCAATTGAAATCACAGATATTGCAGGATTTTCCATCGGTCAGTGTGAGGATGAAAAAAAGGCGACTGGTGTCACCGTTATTCTGACTGGAGAAAAAGGTGCAGTATGCGGCGCTGATGTACGGGGAGGCGGTCCGGCCAGCCGGGAAAATGCGCTTCTCAATCCGCTGGCAGCCAATGATGCAGTGCATGCCGTTGTTCTTTCAGGCGGTTCTGCTTTCGGACTGGAAAGCAGCTGCGGCGCCATGCGCTGGCTAAAAGAAAAAGGCATCGGGTTCGCAACTGCGTATGGACCCGTGCCGATTGTTGTCAGTTCCTGCATCTTTGACCTTGGCATCGGTGATCCTGATGCATATCCAGATGCGGCCATGGGCTATCAGGCATGCCAGAATGCCGGGAATTTCCGCCAGGGAAATCACGGTGCCGGCATGGGTGCAACTGTTGGCAAAGCACGCGGCATGGAACATGCAATGAAAGCAGGCATCGGCGCAGCTGCTTACCAGCTGGGCAGCCTGCAGGTAGGGGCGATTGCCGTGGTTAATGCCTTTGGCGATATCTATGATCCCGATACCGGCAGGAAACTTGCCGGCCTGCGGGATGAGTCGGGAACCATGGAGCCAGCCTGCGAAGAAGCACTTTACCAGATGACACCCCAGCCATCCAATACCAATACAACCATTGCGGCGATTCTGACCAACGGCATCTTTGACAAGACTGAGCTGACCAAAATTGCCGGCATGGGTCATGACGGCTATGCCCGCTCAATCAATCCGGTTCATACCATGTTTGACGGAGACACTCTGTATGCCCTGAGCCATCCGCAGGTCAAAGCTGATATCAATGTGGCTGGCACGCTTGCTGCAAGAACCGTTGCCAAAGCTATCGATGCAGCTGTTCTCCATGCCACTTCTGTCTTTGGATTGCCTTGTGCAAATGATATGAAATAATCAGAAGCAGTACATTCACAGCACCCGTATCAATAAAAGAGGCCTGGAACAGAGCTAAACCATCAGCACCTGTTACAGCCTCTTTTACTTTGCTGCAGCCATGAGCTTTTCTCTCTGGCGGACGGCACGTTTCAGCCAGCCGCCCTGGAAGTAATACAGGAAAAACATGATTGATGTTGCGATCCAGCTGATCGGATAACAAACGAGAGTATCAAACAGACGGGAGGCAGGGAAAAACAGGATCCACAGGATTCTGAAGGCCCCTACGCCAATCGCAGTCATGGCCATAGGGACAATCGAGTCACCGCATGCACGCATGGATGATGATAGAATCTCAACACCACAGAATGTCACCCAGAACGGACACATGTACCACAGCATCTGCATGCCAATATTGATAACACCTGCATCCGGTGTAAACAGACGGTAGATCCAGCGGCCCAGCAGCATGCATCCCAGAGAAATTGCCCCGGCACCAATGACATACATCAGCAGTCCTCTGTGAATTCCCTTCTTTACCCGGTCAATCTTGCCTGCCCCAAAGTTCTGGCCACAGAATGTCAGCACAGCCTGGCCAAGTGCCGCAGAAGAATTCCAGAACAAAGCATCAATCTTGCCAAAGGCAGTGAATGCTGCCACCGTATCCGTGCCATAGCCATTGACGCTGGACTGAATGAACAGATTGGCGATGGAATACAGGCAAGACTGAATGCCAACCGGAAAACCAATGACAATCACACTCGCCAGCACCTTCCAGTCCACGGACAGATCGCGCATCTTAAAAGCATAGATATCTTCCGTTCTGGCAAGCACCCACAGTGTCAGAGCACAGGAAACAACTTCCGAAAGCACCGTAGCGATGGCGGCTCCGGCAACGGACCAGTGAAAGCCAACGACAAACAGGATATCAAGTATAATATTGGTGAGGCAGGATGCTACCAGAAAATACAAAGGGCGTTTGGAATCACCAACAGCACGCAGAATACCGGCTCCGTTGTTATAGATCAGTGAGGGTACCATACCGGCCAGATACAGGCGCATATAGATCAGAGAATAGCCATAAATGGAATCCGGCACTTTCAGCAGATGCAGGATGGAAGGTGCCAGCAGAATACCGCCAATAGTAAAAACAATGCCCAGGATGAGTGACAGGTACATGGAACTGTCTACTGCTTTGCGCACGCCTTCCTCCTGGCGGCTGCCATAATACTGGGCAATGACAACTGTCGCACCGGAACTCAGGCCGACAACAAAGCCCACCAGAAGATTGATGACAGTACCGGTAGAGCCCCCTACTGCACCAAGAGCTTCCTTGCCGACAAAGTTTCCGACAACGATCGCATCGACTGTGTTGTAAAGCTGCTGGAACAGAGATCCAAACATAATTGGAAAGAAAAAAAGAAGGATCTGTCTTCCAATCTTTCCTTCAAGCATATCATTTTTCGTATTCATGCCCAATCCTCCTTTACACTTGCGGCAGTCCGCCCACTATTTGCGATGAAACAAAGATCCCTGCGACGCCTTCTGACGGAACATCCTCCGTCTGATTTCTGCTGTTTCCAGATCCGGAAACTTCTGATGAAAATATGATACAGACGGTGAGGCGAAAGCAGCGGCACAGGACACGAAGCCAGCCTGACCAGCACAAACAGTGCCAGTCCCGTCACCAATGCCCCAAGGACAATGGCACCATGATACCACCATCCTGCTATGAATAAAGCAATTCCCAGAAAAAAGGCGGTCAGAATTGCAGAATATTGCAAATTATTTTTCCATTTTTTCAGAATAAAACCATGAATATCATTCTTTTCCGGATTTTCACAGAATGATGTCTCTTTACTCTACCGCCTTGAGCGACTCTGCCATATTGATCCTGCGGATCACGCGCCGCATCAGCACATTGACAACCATGGCAAAAAGCATCGTCACAGCAAACGAAAGCACGTATGAACGCAGAGATACATGAACATCAAACGACATTGCATCAACCACAATGCGTGCCATTACGGCATGGACAAACAGAGTGCCTGCCGGCAGGCCAAGCAGACCGGCAAGAACAGAAAGAATGATATTTTCACGCAGAACATAACTGTACGTCTCTCCGGGATAGAAGCCAAGCACTTCAACGGTTGCAATTTCCCGGCTTCTTTCAGCGATATTGATACTGGTCAGATTGCAGATGACAACAAAGGCAAGGGCACCGGAGAGAACCACAATCAAAGCAATGATATAGTGCAGGCAGGACAAAGCTCTGTCCACCGTATGCCTTGTGTGCTGCAGCCTTTCCAGTCCGGTAACTCCACTGATGGATGTCAGTTCCTTTGCAAAGTCATCCGAACTGTCACTGCATTTCAGAAGGAATATATTCGTCTGCCATGTACTTCCATCCATGACAGCATCACTGTTCATGATGACAAAACTTCCGATGTAACTATCAAAAACACCTGCGACTTTCACCATCAGACAGTTATGATCACTGTCTGTCATAACAAGTGCATCCCCCTTCTGCAGATGAAGACGGCGGGAGATCGAACTGCTGATAACCGCTTCTCCTCCCGATGGATACGAAACCGGTTTGCCATCCTGCATCAGATGCCAGTATGAACCAAAATCATCCTCATCGGCAAACTGGTACAGATGCACCCCGTTCATCTGCACATCACTGCCTGCCGTGACAATCGTTTCCCTGCCCGCCAGCATGCCATTGATATGTTCTTTCTGCTGCAGTCCGCTTTCCACCTGATCCTGTTTCCCACTGGCAAAAGACAATGCCATGTCATACGTCTGAATGCTGTCAAACTGCAAAGAAGAAATTCCGATCATGGAATCCCTGACGCCAAAGCCGGTTACCAGCAGTCCCGTGCAGCAGGCAATGCCTGTTACAAACATGACCAGACGCTGCGGATAGCGGAAAGCATTGCGCAGGGAAATCTTCTGCAGGAAGGAAAGACGCTGCCAGAATGAAAAACGTTCCAGGAACAGATGGCGGCCATGGCGTGCCGGCAGCGGTCTGATCAAAGCAGCAGGCGTACTTTTCAGCTCATGATGGCAGCTGTACCACGTACAGGCAAGCATTCCTGCCATTGTCACTGCCAGTGTTCCTCCTGCAAGAGAACCAGAAAACACATACGGCATCCGGGCAAAATGATAGCTGACCTGATAGGCTTTCCAGAAAATCTGCGGCAGCGCCCATGTACCGCCGAAAAAGCCAATGATCCATCCTAGCAGGGAGGCACTGCCTGCATACAGCAGATACTTTGCCGTGATGGCACCGTCAGAGAAGCCAAGTGCCTTCAGTGTGCCAATCATGCCGCGTTCCTCTTCCACCATGCGGGTCATTGTCGTCACGCATACAAGCATCGCAATCAGTACGAAAAATACCGGAAACAGGCTGGCAATACCGCTGACAATCGATGTATCGTTCTGAAAGCTCACATAGCCGGCATTATCTTTCCGCGTCAGTACATATGTCTTTGGTGAAACGATGCCGGCAGCCTCACCAGACCATTCCGTCAGAAAATGATCTGCCAGCAGTGTATGATAACGTTCATCGGACACCTGAACACACTTTTTCTCCACCTCATCCTGAAATTCCGATACAAGATCATCATATGCCTGACTGTACGCATCTGCCTTTTCCAGCAGTGTCAGATCCACCTCTGTACAGACATCACCAAAAACATCGTCCATCACATAGACAAATGCCTGAACAGAGCCCGTCCCGATCGATGCTGTACCGCGATCATTGCCAATATACAGCGGCGAAGAACAAAGTCCGGAAATCGTATATTCCTTTCTTTTCAGATCATCTGTTTCCAGTGTAACAGTCTTGCCAAGATCTTGTTTGTCAAAGAAACTGTCATCCCCCAGGCACTCGGATGTATCTGCCGGCATGCGGCCGGCAGTCAGCGCCGGCACATTGATCTTTTCCGGCAGAGCAAAAACCGTATACACATCTCTGCGTCCTGAGAATGAACCCATGGAAGCAAGACTCTTCTGTCCTTCCGCCTGTCCGATACCATCCAGATCCGCAAGTGCACTGACCTCCTTATCCGTAAAGCCAAGGGAAGAATACAGCCGGTAATCATACAGATTCTGCTGTGAGAAGTAATTCTGTGCAACCGTCTCCATGGCATGACGGGTAATACGCAGGCCAGAGAAGAAACCGGCACCAAGCATCACAATCAGCACCAGGGCGAGCCAGCGCCCCGGAAAGCTGAGAATAGACCGTCTGGTCAGCTTACCAATTCCTTTCATGATCCTCACCAGACAATCTCATCCACATTCTGGATATGCCCATTCCTGACATCATCCAGAATTCTGCCGCTCCGCATGTGAATGATGCGGTCTGCCATCGGCGCAATCGCCTGATTGTGCGTGATGATGACAACCGTTGTATGCCGCTGTCTGCTCAGCTCATACAGCATCTTCAGCACTGCCTTGCCATTTTTATAGTCAAGGGCCCCCGTAGGTTCATCACACAGCAGCAATGATGGATTCTTTGCCAGAGCACGGGCAATGGCCGTGCGCTGCTGCTCCCCGCCGGACAGCTCAGAAGGAAAATTATGCATACGTTCCTGCAGCCCAACCATTTCCAGAGCCTGCCTGGCAGGAATGGGATGGTCACAAAGCTGCGCTGCAATCTCCACATTCTCCAGAGCTGTCAGATTCGGAATCAGATTATAGAACTGAAAGACAAAGCCAACATCATGGCGGCGGTACTCTGTCAGTTCTTTATCTGAGAAGGCACTGATCTCTTTATTCTGCAGATAAATATGCCCCGATGTCAGCCGGTCCATGCCCCCGAGCATATTCAGCAGGGTCGTCTTGCCAGCCCCGGAAGAACCAAGAATCACACAGAATTCTCCCTGATCAATCGTAAAGCTGGCCCCATCCAGAGCATGCACTGCAGTACTGGAGCTGCCATAGATTCTGACTGCATTCTCAAACCGGATATAACCCTGTGCCCGTTCCATATATGAAACCCCTTTCATATAGTATTGTAATCCTGCAAAAGAAAAACAGCCAGACATTATCCGGCTGTCCGATGGTGATGGAAACGGCTGCTCATATAGATTACCGTCCAGATGATACTCATGCCCAGAGCAATGGCAATGGCAAATTCCATCATGACAAAAAACTGCTGCTGAAACTCTTCCATGCGGTTCTGCACTGCCGCCAGCATGCCGTAATACAGATAGGATCCTGGAATCAGCGGGATCGCAGAAGGAATGACAAACAGCGTTGCCGGCGCATGCAGCAGACGGGCAAGAACTTCTGCATAGCCTGCCGCAAATGCAGAGGCTGCCAGGCAAGGCGCAAAGACATGATGCGTGATATGAAACAAAAACAGATAGATGCTCCAGGTGAACAGGCCGCCAAGGCTGGCCGGCAGAAGCAGCTTCCCCCGTACCCGGAACATGATGGAAAAGCCAAGCGATCCAAAGAAAGCCGCGGCCAGCTGAATCAGAACTGTCTGCATCTTAAAGCCTCCCTGCTGCCATGATGGCAAGCATAAAGCCAGCCGCAATCACCGCTGCCCGCACCATGCTTTCCGTCAGACGCAGCGTACCGCTGATCGTATCCCCAACCAGTACATCCCGAATGGAATTCGTCATTGGAATACCGGGAATCAGCAGCATGATATCACCAATCATAATCATATCTGCATGCAGGCCTGGAATGGCACGGCCAAGAAGACAGATGCCAAATCCGCACAGGAAACTTGTCAGAAGATTAAATGATACGGCATTGGGGCAGTATGGCTCCAGATAGCTCACAAGCAGAGAGACAAACAGTCCCATCAGGCCGGAGGCAATACCATCCACAAGCGTCCCCCCAAAGAAGATGGCAAAAGCCGCAGCTCCCATCACACTGCCAAAATACAGCCAGAATATTTTCTCTTTCTGGTTCCGGATCACTTCAATCTGCTCATGCAGCACTGCCGCAGTGCACGGCCTGCTGCAGAAGGAACGGCTCAGCTGATTCAGCTGCTCCAGACGGCGGAAATGATTCGCAGTACTCATCAGAACACGTTTTGTCTCTGTATATTCACAACCGTCAGGATCTTCCATCGTCACAACAATACTGCTGGTAATGACAAAGACATTCATCCTGGCAGCGCCAGACGCCACACCCATGCGGGTAATCGTATCCTCTACCCGTTTCACCTCACCGCCGCTGACTAACATCAGCTCACCAAGATCCATCAAAGCATGCAGCAATTCCCTGCGCTCCATATCTTTCATCCTTCACACAATCTTTCAGTCGCCATTGTAGCAAAACCAGAAAAACAAGCCAAAGAAAATAAGAACCAAAGATAAATATCCTTTCCCCGCGTCAATTCTTCATGCCTGTACACACCGTTATATGTACTCTTGCCCAGATGCTTTTCTGGAATCCGAAAATTGCCTCTGCATGAAAGCACAAAAAAACCTGAAGAAATCTCTCCAGGTTTTCCAAGCCATACTCTGATTAACGCTTGCTGAACTGCGGTGCACGACGAGCAGCTTTCAGACCATACTTCTTACGTTCCTTCATACGGGAATCACGTGTGAGGAATCCAGCCTTCTTCAGTGCAGGTCTGTAATCTGCACTGGCTTCCAGCAGAGCACGGGAGATGCCATGACGCATAGCACCAGCCTGGCCAGCATAACCGCCGCCATAAACATTGATCTTGATGTCAAACTGACCCTTTGTCTCAGTCAGTACAAGCGGAGCATTGACCTCCATACGCAGAGTAGCCTGCGGGAGATACTCTTCCAGAGTGCGTCCATTAACTGTGATCACACCTGTACCCGGAGTCATAAAGACACGGGCAACGGACTGCTTGCGGCGTCCTGTTCCGATGTAAGTAACTTTCTTCTTACCTGCCATTGTCCTTATCCTCCTTACTTAATCTTCAGCTCAACAGGCTTCTGAGCTGCATGAGGATGTTCAGCACCCTCATAAACGAATACATGCTTGCGCATCTGATCACCGAGCTTGTTATGCGGCAGCATACCAGTGATCGCCTTTGTGACCCACTCAACTGTATACTGTTCACGCATCACCTTTGTGCTTCTGACACGCAGACCATTCGGATACTGGGAATGAGAGAAGTAGAACTTCTTGAAATCCTGATCACCAGTGATGCGAACCTTATCTGCATTAATGACGATTACATAATCGCCGCAGTCAACATTAGGTGTGTAAATCGGCTTGTTCTTGCCCTTTAATACTGTTGCGACCTGAGAAGCAAGACGTCCCAGGACACAGTCAGTGGCGTCTACCACATACCACTGACGCTTGACTTCGTTTGGCTTAGCCATCGTTGTCTGACGCATATTTCATCCTCCATATGTAGTTTCCGGGGCTACATTTGGCATGAGATGCCGACTGTTATTTTACGTCCAGCCATTCTTCCAGTCAACCATTATTTATAGCTGAAAGCACTGAAAAACAGGAATTTCCAGGTGCTCTGCCGCCAGGATAAAAAGCTCTGGCAACCCAGAGCTTTGAGAGTTACATGGAAACGATGTTAATCCAGGTCAGCACCGTTGGACGCAATAACCTTCTTGTACCAGTAGAACGAATCCTTGCGGCTGCGGTTAAGTGTACCCTTTCCTTCGTCATCCATATCAACATAGATGAAGCCATAGCGCTTTCTCATTTCACCAGTTCCGGCTGAGACAACGTCAATGCATCCCCATGTCGTATAGCCAATCAGATCAACGCCGTTCTCAATTGCCCTGTCCATCGCCTGAATATGCGGGCGCAGATAATCAATCCGGTACTGATCATGGATACTGCCATCCGGCTCAACCTTGTCATATGCACCAAGACCATTCTCCACTACCATCAAAGGCAGACGATAACGGTCATAGATCTTCTCCAGGAAGTATTCAAGACCAGTCGGGTCCAGTGACCATCCCCAGTCAGAATACTGTAGATAAGGATTTCTGGCCCCATTGGAGAAGTTGCCTCCAACCTTTTCATCAACTTTATGTGTTGTCACAACACCGGATGAATAATAGCTGAATGTATACATGTCAACGGTGCCGGCTTCCAGATCGGCAAGATCCTGTTCCGTAATGTCGAGATGAACATCATGAATGCGCCACAGTCTCTGTGCAAACGGAGAATAGCTTCCAAAGACATGGACATCTCCGCAGTAGTACGTCGCATTCTCCCAGTTGTGTTCATTTTCCAGAACATCATTTGGATCGCATGTACCCGGATAAGAGCAGGAAGTAGAAAGCATGCAGCCGATCATGTTGTCAGGATCGATGGCATGACCGATCTGTACAGCCTTGGCACTGGCCACAAGCTGATAGTGCAGCTGCTGGTATGCTTCCTGATATTCGGCATCTTCCTGTGCCTTATCCATATGAAGCATTTCTTTCTTCATCGGAATAAATGCACAAGTATTATTAATCTCATTGAATGTCAGCCAGTAATGAACAAGGCCTTTATATTCAGTGAAGCAGGTTGTCGCAAAGCGGACATAGAAATCAATCAGCTGACGATTGTTCCAGCCGTCATAGTTCTGTTCCAGATACAAAGGTGTATCAAAGTGCCAGATCGTAACCAGCGGTTCAATATTGTACTTGTGCAGCTCCTCAAACACCTTGCGGTAATGTTCAATGCCAGCCGGATTTGGTGTCTTTTCATCACCGCGCGGATAGAGACGGCTCCAGGAAATGGACATTCTGTATACCTTGAATCCCATCTCAGCAAAAAGCGCAATATCTTCCTTATACCGGTCATATTCATCAACAGCATTATGATTCGGATAATGAACGCCATCCAGCACAGCATAATGTGCACCTTCCGGCAGATGGGCAAACTGATTCATCTTTCCTGGTTTGCCATCCTTGTCAATGTATGTGATATAACGAGGCTCTTTATAGGAGCCTCCCGTCGTTACATCCGTTTTTGCAGGACCTCTGCCATCTTTGTCCCATCCACCTTCTACCTGGTTGGCTGCCGTAGCACCGCCCCAGAGAAAACCTTCTTGAAAATGAGCCATATATTCCTCCTTATGATATATAAATGATAGCGCATTCAGATAAAAGGGATATGATTTTTTAGTTATCTTTCATCAGTCCCCGAAATCCCAGGGTTTTCAGGACTCATCGTATCAGAGTGACTGCCCTTTTTAACAGGCATGATTGTCGAGTACTTACAAGAAAGCGAAAAACGAGGCTGAAAGGCCTCGCTTTTTTGGGTATGCTGAAGGGAAAAAAGAAAAGGATCCGTAAGGATCCTTGCTAACCTGGCAGCGTGCTCTTTTTGCCCGTAAGGCTATCTTCGCCGCTGAAGTGCTTAACTTCTGTGTTCGGGATGGGAACAGGTG
>NZ_JALBUR010000052.1:0-10081 GCF_033971865.1 Grylomicrobium aquisgranense
AATCATAGTGAATTTTTCCTCCTACAATTTCCTTCGGATTGTGTAAAAAAGGCTGATTTTTGGCTGTCAAGTATTTTTTTAGATAATCATCCAAAAAAATACGGACCCTTTTGGCCATCAAAAAAAAACGCCTTGTATTCTTACAAAATACAAAGCGTTTCAATCATCAAGCCCTAACTTAATGACATTGCTTGAACGCTCAGCCTATGTAATCGCAATCATACTTGGCATTCATGAGATCATCATTTGGAGAAAGAAGTAATTCGATCACCCAGGCTTAGGGATTCACCGAAACCCCTTTGCCTTCTATGCTTATCTTAACACGCTATGGGAAAATTTGGCATCATTGCAGTATTTATCATTCTCGCCATCGTCATCAAGAATAGAAAGGACCGTGAGCGCAATGGCTAGGAAGGCATCCGGAGAGTTCGATCAGATCAAATACCAGAACGTCTGGAAGAAGCAGAACATGAAGCAGGTAGGCGGATCATACAAGAACGAATTTGTTGAAGAGTTCAAGGCCGCCTGCAAGAAGCTTGGCGTTTCCCAGTCCGAAGTGATCAGAGCGGCGATGGAAGAAACCATCAGAAAAGCTGAGGAGATACAGTAATCCTCAGCTTTTTCATCTTCATTGATCAGACAGTAATATTTATTTCTGACTTTTCTGCATCAGATGAGATCTGCAGCCATGCTGGCAAACTGCCGGGTATACAGTTCATAGTAATAGCCCTTCTGTGCCATCAGCTGCTTGTGGGTGCCCCTTTCCACGATCTTACCGTCTTTGACTGCCAGGATGACATCCGCATCCACAACCGTGGACAGACGATGGGCAATCATAAAGGATGTTCTTCCCTGGATGATCTTGTTCACTGCATTCTGGATCTTCTTCTCAGTCACAGTATCTATGGAGGATGTTGCTTCATCCAGCACCAGGATACGGGGATCACACAGCAGTGCTCTGGCAAAGGAAAGCAATTGTTTTTCACCTACGGAAAGCAGATCACCACCCTCACCGACATCGCTGTCCAGTCCTTTATCCATTCGTCTGACAACATCGACGGCATCCACTGCTTCCAGTGCTTTCCAGATCTCTTCATCAGAAGCGTCAGGCTTTCCATAGCGCAAATTGTCACGAATAGATCCGGAGAACAGATGTGGCTGCTGGAGAACATAACCGATATTGGCATGGAGCCATAGCTGAGAACGCTCTCTGGCATCACGGCCATCAATCAGCACCTGCCCTTTGGTAGGTTCATAGAAGCGGCATACCAGATTGACCAGTGTGGATTTGCCGGCACCGGTTTCACCAACGATGGCCACATTGGTGCCCTGAGGCACTTTCAGATTGAAGTGCTGCAGAATCCATTCAGTACCATCAGGATAGCGGAATGAGACATCCTTGAATTCAACATCGCCATACAGCGGTTCCCAGTTTTCCTTCTTCGGATGAAACGTATCGCCATACTTTGCAATGACTTCCGGACTGTCGGCAACATCCGACTTTGTTTCCATGAGATTGACAAAACGCTCAATATTGACCTGAATGGAGATCAAAGCAGAGATGGTTTCAATGATCATCTGCACCGGTTCTACCATGTTTAACGCATAAGACATGAATACCGACAATGTGCCCAGCATGATCAGTCCGCTGCTGGTCAGCCGACCGCCCTTGGTCAGTACAACCGCCAGCACCAGTGAGCTCATCATTGTTAACAGTGAAATCAAAGCCGCACTGTATCTGGCTGTATGGACACTCTGGGTGAACATGTGATCCGTATCTTTCTGGAAATCATCATTCATCAGGTCTTCAATGACCAGTGTCTTGATGGAACGGGCACCGGTGATGCCTTCGTTGAAGTCGCTGGTAATGGTGGAGTTGAGCTCACGGATCTTCCGGTTGCCAGCCAGCAGATGTTTCTGAAACCAGGCAATGGCAATCACGGCAGCCGGCACCATCAGGAATACCAGAAGTGCCAGCTTTGCCTGAATTTTAAGCATGACCACAAAGATGAAGATCAGATAGCTGCCATTCCATGCCAGGTCCATCATCCGCCAAGCAACCATCTCACCGATCTTCCCAGTATCACTCATGACACGGGCATGCAGGTAGCCGACATTGTTTTGGTTGAAAAATGAGAAAGACAGTGTCTGCAGATGCGTGAAGGCATCATTGCGCAGATCACGGTCAACGGTCATCTCAATGCGGCCGGTATGGTAGATCGAAATAAAGTTCAAAAGGATCTGAACCAGCAGCAGTCCGACATAGGCTGCCACAAAGTACCACAGCGTATCCATGGTCTTTTCACCGATGAAGTGATTCAGGGCATAGCGGTTGAATAACGGCCAGGCGGCGTCAATTGCCGTAGCTGCAATGGTCAGAACCATTGTCACGATGATTTCCGCCTTGAACTGGCGGATATACGGCCACAGACGGACGAGTCCGAACCATGGCAGGATCTTTGTTTTCTTTTCTGTCTTTTCTTCCATGATTCACTCCTGCTGCATCTGCAGATCATAGATCTTCTTGTAGATGCCATCTTTTGCGATCAGTTCCTGATGGGAACCTTCTTCCGCGATGCGGCCATGGTCCATGACGATGATGTCATCGGCCTGCATCAGGGTAGTGATACGGTGGGCGACAAGGATGACGGTACTGCCTTTGGTATTGCGTGACAGGGCAGCCCGTATCTTTGCGTCGGTTTCAGCATCCACCGCCGAAAGCGAATCATCAAAGATCATCAGCGGTGGTTTTCTGATGAGCATCTGGGCAATGGCAGTGCGCTGCTTCTGACCCCCGGACAGTGTCACGCCGCGCTCACCAACATACGTGTCATAGCCGCGGTCAAAGTGCTGCACGGCCTCATCAAGACTTGCTTCCCGTGCTGCCATCATGACATCCTGCATGGAGGATGCCGGTCTTGCAATGCGGATATTATCTGACAGAGAACGCGAAAACAGATACGGTTCCTGCAGCACCATGCCGATCTGTCTGCGCAAAGAGCGCCGTCTGATATGACGGATATCCTGTCCGGAAACAGTAATCTTCCCGCATCCCTGAGGCACATCGTACAGACGGTTTAGCAGGCAGACAAGCGTTGATTTGCCGCTGCCAGTACCACCCAGAATGCCAACAGTTGTCCCCTTTCTGATCGTCAGGGAAACATCATTCAGAACTTCTGCACCAGCATTTTCATACGCAAAAGACACATGATCAAAGACAATATCACCGCTCATATCCGCATCGGTATCCTCTGGATCATCCTCTTCCTCCGGCGCATTCATAATCTGGGCCAGGCGGTCAATCGAAACACCAGCCTTTGACATGTTTGCAATGACTCTTCCCAGCATTCTGACCGGATTTGAAAGCATCGCATTGTAAGAGACAAACGCAATATAATTGCCCGCGCTCATCTGTCCGGATACCGTAAAATAGCATCCAAATCCCATGACCGCCAGAACCTGCAGACCGGAGATCAGATCGCCAGTCATCCAGAACTGGGTCAGCAGCTTCATCATGCGCACCCACATATTCGTATACTTCTCATTCTGGGTGTGAAAGCGCTGCTGTTCATACGATTCACGTCCGAAAGCCCGCACTACTCTTACCCCGGTCAGATTCTCCTGGGCAATATCGGAAAGCTTTCCTTCTTCCTGATCCGCATTGAGAAAGGCACCACCGATCCGGGCATGAAAGTAATAGCTGTAGCCGATGATGACCGGAATAAAGATGGCAGAGACAAGCATCAGTTTGGGATGGATCGAAGCCATGAAGAACAGTGACAGTGTGATCATGACAATGAT
Organism: Grylomicrobium aquisgranense; assembly: GCF_033971865.1. Lineage (NCBI taxonomy): Bacteria > Bacillati > Bacillota > Erysipelotrichia > Erysipelotrichales > Erysipelotrichaceae > Grylomicrobium > Grylomicrobium aquisgranense. Next base: position 3,802 of record NZ_JALBUR010000052.1, read on the forward strand.
CCGCAGTAAAGATGTCAGCTGCTCTGATAAAAACACTTTCACTGTTTCCACATCACTTGTGCAGCGCTGGATGATATCTCCGGTATGGTTTTCGGAATACCAGGAAAATGGCAGATTCAGCAAATGCTCATAGAGGGCATTGCGCATATGGCGTACCAGGGACTCTGCACCATGGGCATTGGCAGCCCGGAAAAGATAACTGATCAGCGCATTGACAATGGCAACAAAGCACACGGCAAGGCCGACCAGCCAGAGATGGCCGCGCAGATAGGATAGTCCTCCTGCCCAATTGACTAGAGCAGACGTGATACCGGACATCTTTACAGCTGTATCATCGATCAATGCATCTACGGTAAAGCTGATGATCTTTGGATTGATCAAAGACACTGCCTGCATGGCAACCGCAGATACCGCTGCTAAAACAAACCACTTTTTGGACCCTTCGGCAAAAAAGGCAAGCATCTTGCCTCTTGTCGGAAATTTTTTCTGTTCAGACATGCTGTTCATTATATCCCCTTTGATGCAATTCACAAAGGCTTCATGCCTCTGTCTGCTGCAGCAGACAGAGGATCATAGTGCCAAGCATCACAAATTCATCCATATTCTCAATTTTTATCAGCTGCGGAATATGACTCTCCGGCAGAAACTTTTCCAATTCTTTCCTGATTTCCTCCGGATAAGGCGTCATATCACTGCGCAGGCAAACCACCTGCGGATCCAGATACGTCACTGCCCCGACAATATCCCGGGCAACCACGCGCACCATCTGATCCGGCGTGCACACGGAGCTTCCTACATCATCCAGGCCGGAAAACAAAGGTACGATATATTTCACCTCACCGGCAGAACTGTTTTTCCCCGACAGCAGACGGCCATTGACAATAATGCCTTCCCCGCCCATTTTCCAGCCATAAGGCTGCGAGTGAAAGACAATATTCTGATACGTATCCTGGGCGCTGTACCAGCCAAGAGCAGCCGCATTGACATTGTTAAAAATGTAAACAGGAAGATGATATCGGTCCCGGAAAAACTGCTCAATTGCAAAATGATTCCCATACTTTGTCAGATCAATAGAATTGGACGAAGGCAGGTCCATTGTCCCGTCATGAATAATGCCCGGTATGGCAATCCCAATCATTTCAGGCTTGATACCTTCTGAAGGACACAGGCTTGTTTCAATCACATCAAACAGATCATCAAGGTAGAAGACAGGCTTAATCGCTTCACTGCTGTCTGTCACTCTGCCGTGATCATACAGGCGGCTGCGGATCAGTGTGCGCCGCACATCTGGCAGCACCGCAATAGAAAGAATGACATGATCATTATCACTATGGTGAAGAATATGCCTGCGGGCACGCTCTTCCAGAGATGCATGAAACTGCTTTATTCCTTCCTGCACAAATGTAATGCAGGCACCGGCATCATAGGCACCGAATACCTGGGCAGGAATCGTCAGCACCGGAATATCCTTCAGCACATCCGCAATCTTTTTCTGCTGGAAACCAATCTGTGGTGCCACCAGCACACAATCAAACTGCATGCCTCTGGCATATACATCACTGACACTGACTGCCTCAAACGTCCAGTCAAGCTTCAATGCATGGGCAGCTTCATTCAGCCCCATGGCAAAATAACTCGTCGTCAGGCCAGCTGTGCAGCACAGCAGAATTCTTGTTTCATGATGCTTTCCAGTCTCTTTGAGTACTTCCACCATTTCCGCAAACAATGCTTTGGAATGCTCTTCAGGATCAGCATGAAAATGAAGGAAAAAGACAACTTCTCCATCCTTGACTCTCTCAATGCGGAATTCAATGATCTCAGGCTCATTTTCAACCTGATAAAACTGGATCTGTGCAAGCGCATACGCAGTGACAATTTCAAAATGATTGTCATCCACTCTGGAAACCCTTCCACACGGCGTATTCTGTTCCATGATCCAGCTACGGTAATCAAAATGATGTGTACTCATAAGAATTGTCCACCCTTCTACCCATATTGTAGACGCCTGCGGCTGAAATAAGGCAATAAAAAACTCTTCCATCTACTGACAGAAGAGTTTTTTCGGTGGTCCCAGGCAGAATCGAACTGCCGACACCAGCATTTTCAGTGCTGTGCTCTACCGACTGAGCTACAGGACCAATGGTTGCGAGGGAAGGATTTGAACCAACGACCTCCGGGTTATGGGCCCGACGAGCTACCAGGCTGCTCTACCTCGCGATAATAGGAATGCAACACACAATACTGATTGGGAAAGCGGAGGAACAGGGATTCGAACCCTGGCGCCGGTTTCCCGACCTACCGGTTTTCAAGACCGGACCCTTCAACCACTTGGGTATTCCTCCAGAAGATGGACCTTGAAGGGCTCGAACCTTCGACCAGTCGGTTATGGGCCGACGGCTCTGACCAACTGAGCTAAAGGTCCAAATGCCAATCAGTCTTGGCAATGCAATGGTAGCGAGGGTGAGACTCGAACTCACGATCTTCCGGGTATGAACCGATTGCTCTAGCCAACTGAGCTACCTCGCCAGAAATATGGTCGGGATGGCAGGATTTGAACCTGTGACCCCTTGATCCCAAATCAAGTGCACTACCAAGCTGTGCTACATCCCGAAATGGTGCGCCGAACAGGAGTCGAACCCGCAACCTTTTGATTCGTAGTCAAATGCTCTATCCAGTTGAGCTATCGGCGCAATTTCAAGCACTCGTAAACAGTGCTTAGTTATATTAGCAAACCCCCTGTCTTAATGCAAGCACTTCTTTCATTTTCCAAACAAAAAACCGTAACAGTGCTTTTCAAAGCACCATTACGGCGAAACGAATCATTTCTCAGAGGACGCCCCAGATCAGCCAGTTGGCAAGATAGCCGGTGATCACAGCGATCAGTGTAAACGGAACACCGATCTTCACGAAATCACTTGTTGAGACGTGGTACCCTTCCTTGGTCAGGATACCGATACCGGCAATGTTGGCAGAGGCACCAACCGGTGTCAGGTTGCCGCCAAGAGTTGCACCAATCAGCAATCCATAATAGAGCACATATGGAGCAATGCCCATGGAGGCCGCAATGCCCTGCACTACCGGCAGCATCGTGGCAACATAGGGGATATTGTCCACAAAGGCAGAAATGATTACCGAGGCAAACACAATCAGCGTATACATGCCGAAGACGGAACGGCCGCCGATCTTGACGAAAACTTTGGCAATAGCATCAATGACGCCAGCTTCGGTAATGCCGCCAATGACGATGAACAGACCGATCAACAGCAGCAGTGTCTTGACATCCACCTGTGCCAATACAGATTTATAGTCAAAATTTTCACCATGAATCCACTCATAGATCATACCTGCAGCCGCAAAAGCCATGCAGATGTAGCCATTGGTCAGCTCCGGTTTGTTTTCAAACTGGGAGGCAATGATCAGTCCGGCAACCACGCCGATCATCAGGAAGCTTGGCACATAGTCCGTCACTTTTGTTTCCACTTCCACATCAATAGCACCCTTGTTCTTGCGGAACAGCCAGAGCAGTACCGGCACAGTCATCAGGGCACCGAGTTCTACCGACAGGCAGATACCAGGTCTGCCCTGAAACCAAAAGAAGTCATTGAATGACATGTTGGCATAGCCGCCCAGCAGGATAGATGTTGTATCACCGACCAAGGTAGCTGCACCCTGCAGGTTGCTGGAAACAGCAATGGAAATGATGATCGGAACCGGATTGATATTGAGCTTCTTTGCGACGGCAAGGCCGATTGGTGCCACCATTAATACCGTTGCGACATTGTCGACAAAGGCAGATACCACACCGGCAAACATTGCCAGGGCAACAATCGCCCACTGTACGCTTGGCAGCTTGTGCAGCAGCCGTTCTGCCATGCGCATTGGCATTTTGCTTTCAATAAACAATTCCACAACAATCATTGTTCCTGCCAGCATCAGGATGATGTTCCAGTTGACAGAGGACATGGCCTTGTTCAGCGGCATGATGCCAAGCAGAACGAAGATGGCTGCGAAGATCAGTGCCGTCAGCCACCGGTATTCCTGGGTCTTGGGCATCAGAAAGAATACATACATGATGATAAACAGAATCAGTGCCAGTACCATAGTTTCTCCTTTTCCCTTCTGTGTCATGCCAAAGAAAAAGCATGACCGCAGTCATACTTGCCAAACAAACGGCCCATGTATGACAGCCATACATGAGTCTCACGATTTAAAACCAGACAGGTCAATAGACCGGATATGTTGCCTGGCTGCCCATAAACGGGCCCGTTACTCCCTCAAGTGCTTAAGATTATAGCATCTTCCTTCTCATAGAGAGAAGTCATTCCACAAATACAGATCATGCAGAATGTCATGTGTGACCATGTCGGTGCCAATCGGTGTCACTGAAACATAGCCCTGCTCCACCACGTTGCGGTCGCCATCTTCCAATGGTGCCTGGGGATATGTGGGTGGATCCTGCTGACAGTGCAGCAGAATTCTGCCATCCTGATGGATCATATCGATCGATTTATTAGTATACGATTTGAAATGATCAAACTGTGTCACCCGTATTCCCTTGATCTTTTCATACGGGATGGCGGGTACATTGATACTGCAGACATAGGAAGAGCGTTTCTCATCCTGCATATATTTTGGCAGAAGTTTTACCGCAATATCTGCTGTTGGCGCAAAGTCATCCGACGTAAACGAACAAAGCGATACAGCCATGGATGGCACCCCAAGCATCAGCCCTTCCGCCGCTGCCCCGACGGTTCCGGAATACAGTACATCCGCATTCAGGTTTTCACCCTTGTTGATGCCGGAGATCACCACATCAATCTTGTTCTTCCAGAACAGACTCAGGCCATAAAAGACACAGTCTGCCGGTGTGCCATGTACGGCCCAGGCTTCCTTAGCACCTGGTACTTCTCTTCTTTGGGCTTCGTTGTTCAGCCGCCAGTACGTCACTGCATGTGACATGCTGGAACGCTCTCCATCCGGTGCACACACATACACATCATGATCCAAAGACAGACGTTTCACCAGAGCCCTCAGACCCGGTGCATCAATGCCATCATCATTGGCTACCAGTATTCTCAATTTCTTTTCCATGGGCACCATTATACTTTGATACAATAAAGCCATGCAAATCATCGCCGATGACAAAATGCACGCTTTCTTCTCAAAATGCATGCACAATATTGAAACAGACCAGAAAAACCAGTTTCTCGGTATGCCTGTCACAAAGAAAAATGAGAGAAATGTGATCCACAAGCTGAGGAAAGCTGGCTTTGCAGAGTTTCAGAAAGAGCCATGCCCTTCCCTGTTTCTGAATACGGATGACTGGGAGAAGACACCCTATCATCAGGCTGTCTCACTCAGCTGCATTAAAGATGCACATTTCCGCTATGAAAAGGAATGGGTTGCAGGCAATGAGCTGTTCAATGCGGACTGCATCCAGAAGGATCCGGAAAAATGCCTGAATGACTGGATGAAGCTGAGGGCAATGGACAGAGATTTTCAGGCTGTGTATCTGTATCAGGATGACAAAGACTGGATGATGGATGCACCAAGTGAAGCCTTCACCAACGATCCATGTGCTGCCAAAGCACATGGCAGAGTACTGACTTTTGGCCTGGGTATTGGCTATTTCCTGTTTATGGCCTGTCAAAATCCAAAGGCAGAAGACATCACTGTCATCGAGTACTCACAGCCTGTCATCGATATGTTCAACAAATACTTACTGCCGCAGTTTCCGCCTCACGTACCAGTTCATATCATCCAGGGCGATGCATACAAAGTCTGGCAGAAAGAATATCTGGATCAGTTTGACTATATTTATACAGATATCTGGCAGTCTTCCGATGATGGTTTAAAAGCAATCACAAAACTGCTGGAACAGTACGAGCCGCCTTTTGACAAAGCAGATTTCTGGATTGAAGATTCGTGCTATGAAATCATGTGGACACTGTCCCTGCTGTATTTCCGTGAACTTGCCGCAAAGAGAAAAGCGCAGATCAATCCAAAGCTCAATACCTATATGAAAAAGATACGGCGTTATTATGCCGGCAGCAGAGAAAATGTTACCGATGTAAAAAGATTACAGTTCCTGATGTACGATACTGAAACAATACGCCATATTCTCGCCCACAAATAAAAAAGGATTCCGCTGAGCCAATGTCATTAAGATAAGCTCATGAAAGTGATATTGAGATTTTGACCCGTTAAGTTAAGAAGCTGGATGAAGAATAATAATGTTATTCTTCAGGACTCAGCTTCTTTTTTGTTCAGCTCTTAGAGG
>NZ_JALBUR010000053.1:0-9015 GCF_033971865.1 Grylomicrobium aquisgranense
GGTCAACCCGTTGGAATACTACCTCAATAATCGTAAGTAAATACAAACGTAGCGCCGTATACGGAAAACCGTACGTACGGTGCAACGGGAGGGTCGAGCCGCTAACGCGGCTCACTCTACCCTATTGTATGCCAATCTGTGACAATTGTGTTCATCTTTCCGCAAAAATATACATCCCGTGTACCAATATGCTAAAATGACAACATTCCGCGGCGCATTGGGGGAAATGTTTGCAGCACAGGAGGAATTGCTTTGTGAAGAAATGGAAGCGGCTGTCCGAAGTGCTTTTTATCATACTTGGCTGTTTTGCGCTGTTCTGCTCTTTCTTTTCGATCATCAAGGAAAATACAGCGCTTGATCTGATCAATCAGGATATTGCTCGTGATATCCGCAATGATACCGGCAAAAGGGTTCTGGTTATCTGTTCTGATTGCGCAAGTGATCTGGATGCACAGTTTGAGATCAATGCGATTCAGGATACACTGTACCGTCAGGGGATCGGCTATGATACGGTGTATCTTTCCATGGTATCCGACACGCTCGTACAGCAGGAACTGCAGGAAAAATGCAGCCATGGAATCCAGGGCGTGATTGCCTGCGGTGATGCAGCGTTTTCTCTTGCCTGTGATGAACAGAACGGTCTGTTTGCTAACGTTCCTGTGCTTTTCATGGATGTAACAGATGAGAAGGCGGCTGCAGAGCAGGTGCAGAGAAATACCCGTTTTGCCGGTATCACAGATTCTAACCGCATGGAAAACGTGCTGGCCAGTGTGACAAAGATGATGCCGGCTGCAGGCTATATCACCATGGTTACAGATGACAGTACCCAGGGACTGGCAGATCAGCGCGACCTGCAGGCTGCTCTACAGAAGAATTCTTCTTACAAAGTGACCCTGCTGCATGCGGACTATATGACACGTGATGCCCTTGTGGAACAGATTCAGGCATGTGGAGATTCAACGGCTCTTGTATATCTGGAAGCTGGCAGTGATATCTATGGCAATGTCTATTCTCGTGGCGATAATCTGAAAATGCTGAAAGAGAATGCATCCGTGCCTGTATTTGGTATCCATCCCGGCGGGATCGGCAGTGGCATCACCGGTACTATCACAGCTAATTTTTCTCTGGAAGCACGTAAAACTGCCGGCATGGCAGCGGATGTACTGCTTGGCAAAGCATATACAGAAAATCTTGGCGTACAGTCAGATGCTTCCGCATTCTCTGTCTTTGATCAGAAACTGCTTGATACATATCATTTGTCTGCCAGCAGTCTGCCTGCCAATGCGTTTGTGGACAGGGATGGGAAAGTGTTCTTTGCCCTGCATCATGCAGTCAAGATGGAAGTGGGCAGTGCCATTGCAGGTGTATTGCTGCTGACAGCGGCGCTGTTGATGCATGCCCATTCCTATCGGCAGATGGCCATTGCCGCCCGCCAGGATCATACACAATTGAAGTATCTGGCTGAGCATGATGCATTGACTGGTCTGTATAACCGTGAAACAACTTTTACCAAGCTGCTTCCCTGGCTGCATGGCTGTAACAGATATACGCTGATCACGATTGATCTGGATGATCTCAAGGAAATCAATGATACGTATTCCCATCCGTTTGGAGATGTTGTGGTAGCCGCCATTGGCAGAAGGCTGCTTGGGTTTGCCAAGCAGAATGATGGCTTTGTGTCCCGCTATGGCGGTGATGAATTTCTGTTTGTCAAACGCAATGTCAATGTACAGCCTGATGATGCCTTCATGAAGCAGATGATGGCACTCGTCTCTGCTGAGATCATGGCCGACCATATGCCTCTGTCAGTTTCAGTCAGTGCCGGTATCTGCAACTGTCCGGATCATTATCTGGATCCACAGAAACTTGTTCTCAATGCGGATCTGGCTATGTATGAAGCCAAGCGGCGTGGTAAAAACTGTGCGGTATTGTATACAGAAGAGATGCGCAGAAAGCTGCAGGAAAGCCATGATGCCCGCCAGGCGGTGGCCGATGCCATTCATCACGATGGCTTTGTGATGGTCTATCAGCCCCAGGTCAGCACCGTGACCCAGCAGTTGTCCGGCTATGAAGCGCTGGTCCGGCTGAAACATTCCCACCTAGGTCCGGATGTCTTTATTCCGGCGGCAGAAAAAGCCGGAATGATCTGTGAAGTTGGCAGAATCATCACTGAAAAAGTCCTTATGCAGATAGCAAAGTGGCAGCAACAGGGCAGGCAGTTGTTCCCGGTATCTGTCAATTACAGCCCTGGCCAGATCAGTGACACCGGCTATGTTGACTGGCTGCAGGAAATGCTCAAAAAGTATCGGATTCCACCGCATCTTTTGAAGATTGAGATCACCGAAAGCATGTTTATGAACAATGCCCAGGAGTCTGTGCGCCTGTTTGACCAGCTGCACAAGATTCATGTAGGCCTGATGATGGATGATTTTGGCACTGGCTATTCTTCTTTGAGCTATCTTAACTGGATTCCGTTCAATACGATCAAGATTGACCGTTCGGTCGTGACGGCATGGCTGCAGCCAGGCCGCCAGGATGCGATGAACGATTTGATTTCCATGGCTCATCATCTTGGCCGCAGTCTGGTAGCGGAAGGTGTCGAGACAAAGGAACAGTATGAAATCCTGAAGAAACAGGGTTGTGATTATATCCAGGGCTATTATTTCAGCCGGCCGATTCCGGCGGATGAGGCAATTGCATGGCGCATCGGAGAATCCTGATGCGCTTTTTTGTGGAAAACAGGACGTTGTGATGGTATCCGGACATGTTTATACTTGTAATACAGAGGTTAAAATGAAGATAAAACCAATGGTATGGCTGACGAAGAAGGACGTTACAGGTTCTGCAGACAAGGATCAAAGAGGTGCTTCATACTGGCATCGTGGGCACAGACACAAGAAAAACAGTCAGTCCAAGAGATCAATAACAGGAGGAAAACATGGCAACGATTAAGGATATTGCCAGGATTACCGGCTACAGTATTGGGACGGTATCCCGGGTGATGAATCATCATCAGGATGTTTCCGATAAAGCAAGAAAAGAGATTGAGCAGGTGATCGAGGAGCAGGGCTATCAGCCCAATGCCAATGCCAAGCTGCTCAAACAGACGCATACAAACAGTATTACCGTATTCATCAAGAGTACATGCAATATCTTCCTCAATGGCATGCTGGAGAATATTCAGAGCATGCTGAAACAGGCAGGGGAAGAAGTAAAAGTTGTGTTTATGGATGAAAACAGTGATGAGGTTCTGGCCGCAAAACGTATTTGTCATGACAATCATCCGCGCGGCCTGCTGTTTTTAGGTGCGGATCTGGATCATTTCCGCCATGAATATGAAGAAATGGGGGTGCCAGCTGTGCTGGTGGCCGCTGATGGCAATGGTCTGCATATTGACAGCCTGTCTTCTTACTGCACGGATGATGATGCCGGAGCAAGGGCAGCCGCAGAATATCTGATTGACCATGGCCACCGTCACATCGGTCTGCTTGGCGGTGTGGATCCCGATGTGCAGGGACAGGTTGCCTATAAGCGTTATCATGGCCTGAGCAGCTGCCTGAAGGAGCACAATCTTTCCTTTGTGCGCAGCCGGCAGTATATTCCCTGTGAATTTTCTCTGGAGGGCGGCTATGAAGCCGGCAAAAATCTGCTGCATACATTTCCTGAAGTCACTGCCGTTTTCTGCATGAGTGATACCGTTGCCATTGGCGCCATGCGGGCATTCTCAGAAGCAGGACGCCGCATTCCGGAAGATGTTTCTGTTATTGGATTTGATGGTATCGATTATTCTCAGTTTACGGTTCCCCGTCTGACAACTGTATGTCAGGATACAGAGACGATTGTGCGCAGCAGTGTCAATGATCTGTTAATGCGGATCAAGACAGATGCCCCTTCCCGCCACAGCATGGTGCCGTTTCACATTGTGGAAGGAGAGAGTGTCTGCCAGCTTTCAAAGTGATTTCAGGGTAAGACTGTCTTTGGCAAGCTGACAGTAGCTGTCGGCATTCTGCTGGATGCCATTGATCTCTTCTGCTGTCAAAGGACGCATCACTCTGGCTGGTACTCCTATGATCAGAACTCCTTCAGGATATTCTTTATCCTGGGAAACAAGGGCGCCGGCGGCCACAATGGTATTTGCATGAATATGGGCGCCATTCATGATGATGGCACCCATGCCAACCAGTACATTGTCATCAATGGTGCAGCCATGGATGATGGCACTGTGGCCAACTGTAACATTGTTCCCAATTGTGACGGGATGGCCCTTGGAGCCATGCACCATAACAAGATCCTGAATATTTGTGTTGGCACCAATGGCAATAGGCGCCATATCCCCACGCAGCACGGCATTGTGCCAGATGGAACTGTTTTCCTGTATGGCAACAGAGCCTGTCATAACCACATTCATGCCGGTATAATATGCATGCATATACTTTCACCTCTTCCTTTTTACCATCATAATCCATGCAGTCCGATCTGAAAACAGACGGCGTGCAATGATTGTACTGCCAGAAAGGTATAGGAAATTTTTATATCTGCTGATTATTTTCTTGTATTTTTCATTTGCTGATCTCTTTCGTAAACTATGACTAACAAAGCGAAGAAGGGAAGAGTAGACAGATGTCAAAGCATGACAGAGAGGTTTCTGCATTTGGTGAAAGGGAACTGCGGCGGCATTGATTGAACATGGTCCTGGAGCTGCCTGGCTGATATGTAGGTCAGGACGGGGAATCCCGTTACAGATTGCGAGTATTTCTGGTTTCAGCGTACTTGAAGAGGAAGTGGCCGAGAGGTCATTTTGAAGTAAGGTGGTAACGCGCAGACAGCGCCCTTATTGACGGGAGTGCTGTCTTTTATTTCCATTGCTTTCCGCTTCAAGAAAAACAAAAGAGGAGGAAAAGAAAAACGCTATGAAAAAGAATGTGATCAGAACTATTACAGCTGCTGTGCTGGCAGCATCTCTGGCAGGATGCGGCAGTGCTTCCACAGCCGCATCTACCAGCAGTGCATCTGCGGCAAGTGACAAGGTGATCAGAGTGGGTGCTTCCGCAACCCCGCATGCCGAGATCTTAAACAATGTTGTCAAGGATGTCCTGGCTGAAGATGGCTGGACGCTGGAAGTCACGGAGTTCACAGATTATGTGACGCCGAACACTGCCCTGGAAGAGGGCTCTCTGGATGCCAACTATTTCCAGACACTTGGCTACATGGAAGGTCAGAATGAGGACAAGGGCATGCATCTGGCGGCTGCAGTTGGTGTGCATATTGAGCCGATGGGCATCTATTCTTCCAAGATTACAAGTCTGGATGATCTGCAGGATGGTGCCGAGATTTCCCTGCCGAATGATACCGAGAATACAGACCGCGGCCTCAGAGTTCTGATTCAGGCGGGACTGCTGAATGATCCGGGTACAGATGGCAACCTGTCTGAGACTGACTTCAATGGCAACAGTGAACTCAATCCACATAACTACAAGATCACACCGGTTGAAGCTGCCCAGGTTTCCCGTACACTTGATGATGTCGATATTGCGGTTGTCAATGGCAACTATGCGCTGGAAGCAGATCTGCCTTCTACATATCCTGCCATCTATGTCGAACAGTTTGATGATGAGACAACCGTTGTGCGCACAAACTTCATCGTCGTGGAAGAAGATCAGCTGGACAGTGACAAGACAAAGGCACTGGTCAACGCGATCACATCTGACAAGGTCAAGCAGTACATTGAGGATACCTATAAGGGCTCTGTGATTCCGTCCTTCATTGATGCAGAAGGCAATCCAGTCACTTCTGACTGAGAGCTGCATTAACAATTCTGGTCCTGTGGCAGTTCTGCCATGGGACTTTTTTCTTTATTCTCCTGCCGATCTGATTAGATGCATGAGACTGTGCTATAGCTTAAGCCTATAACTGATGATTGTTTTCTGGTATTTGTGGAAGTATTGCATCGCAGAAAAGGGAAGGTATACTAGGAACCATCAAAGGCGAGGAAGGGAAGAGTAAACAGACGTCAAAGCAAGACAGAGAAGTTCCTGCATTCGGTGAAAGGGAACTGTGGAGGCACTGATTGAAGATGGTCCTGGAGCTGCCTGGCTGATATGTAGGTCAGGACGGGGAATCCCGTTATAGATTGCGAGTATTTCTGGTTTCAGCGTACTTGAAGAGGAAGTGGCCGTGAGGTTATTTTGAAGTAAGGTGGTAAAGCGCAGACAGCGCCCTTATAGGAGAAGGGTGCTGTCTTTATTTATTTGCCAGTATCTTTCCGCTTCAAGCAAATCAAAAGAGGAGGAAAAGAAAAACGCTATGAAAAAGAATGTGATCAGAACTATTACAGCCGCAGTGCTGGCAGCATCCCTGGCAGGATGCGGAAGTGCTTCCACTGCAGCATCCGGCAGTGCATCTGCAGATTCATCTGACAAGGTCATCAAGGTTGGTGCTTCATCTACACCGCATGCCGAGATCCTGAACAATGTTGTCAAGGATGTCCTGGCTGAAGATGGCTGGACGCTGGAAGTCACAGAATTTACTGACTATGTCACACCGAACACTGCTCTGGAAGAGGGCTCTCTGGATGCCAACTATTTCCAGACTCTGACATACATGGAAGATCAGAATAAGACCAATGGCCTGCATCTGGCTGCTGCTGTTGGTGTTCATATTGAACCGATGGGCATCTATTCTTCCAAGCTGACAAGCCTGGATGATCTGCAGGATGGTGCTGAGATTTCTCTGCCGAACGATGCAGATAACCTGGACCGCGGCCTGAGAGTACTTGTACAGGCTGGTCTGCTGAAGGATCCTGGCACAACAGATTATGTTACTGAGTCCACATACAATGGCAACAGTGATCTGAATCCGCATAACTACAAGATCACACCGGTTGAAGCAGCGCAGGTTTCCCGTACACTCGATGATGTCGATATCGCTGTCATCAATGGCAACTATGCCCTTGAAGCAAGCCTGCCTTCCACACATCCTGCCATCTATGTTGAGCAGTTCGATGATGCCAAGAAGATTGCCCGCACAAACTTCATCGTTGTAGAAGAAGATCAGCTGAACAGCGAGAAGACAAAGGCACTGGTCAAGGCCATCACATCTGACAAGGTCAAGCAGTACATTGATGATACATATAAGGGATCTGTCATCGCATCCTTCATTGATGAGAATGGCAACCCGGTCACTTCTGACTGAGTCTTACATCAATCATAAGCATTTGTTCAGGAGTCCTGTGCTCCTGAACATTTGTTGTTTCAAGGAAGGAGTAAACAATGATCGATCTGGTAAATGTACAGAAGAGCTTCGGTGATAACGAAGTCCTCAAAAACATCAATATTCATATCAACGACAAGGAAATCTACGGCATCATCGGTCAGTCCGGCGCCGGCAAGTCCACGCTGCTGCGCTGCATCAATGGCCTGGAGGATTTCCAGTCCGGTACGATCACAGTAGATGGTCAGAAGATTGACTGCCATAACAAGAAGCAGCTGCGCCTGCAGCGCAAGGACATGGGCATGATTTTCCAGAACTTCAATCTGCTGAGTCGTCTGGATGTTTATGGCAATGTGGCGCTGCCTATGCATTTCTGGGGCATTAATCCTAACAAGCCGGAGAACAAGGCAAAGATTGAGCATCTGATTGAGCTTGTGGGCCTCAGCGACAAGGTACATGCCCGTCCATCTGAGCTTTCCGGTGGTCAGAAGCAGCGTGTTGCCATTGCCAGAGCACTGGTCAATGATCCTAAGATCCTGCTTTGCGATGAAGCAACCTCTGCGCTGGATCCGCGTATTACCAACGGTATTCTGGAACTGCTGAAAAAGATCAACAAAGAGATGGGCATTACGATTGTGGTTGTGACCCACCAGATGGAAGTCGTCAAGCAGATCTGTGAAAGAGTTGCGTTTTTGAAGAATGGTGTTGTGCTGGCAGAAGGCAAACCGGAAGATCTGTTTGTACGTCCGACTGAAGATATCCGCCGCTTCCTTGGTGAAGAAGGACAGCATCTGCCAACAACCGGTGTCAATATCCAGTTGTTTTTTACAGATGACAGTTCCAAGGAACCGGTCATCACGGAAATGGCCAGAGAGCTTGGCATCGATTTCTCAATCTGCTGGGCAAAGCTGGAAGAGTTCCGCACCGATATCTACGGATCACTTGTCTTGAATATTAACGAAAAAGATCAGGATCGCGTCGCTGCCTTCCTTAAGGAGAAAGGCGTGTCCTGGGAGGTGCTGAAAGCATGAATATGTCATCTGTTTTGTGGCAGGGCACACAGCAGACCCTGTACATGGTATTTTTCTCCACACTGGTCGCTGTCATCGTCGGATTCTTCCTGTCGATTGTACTGACACTGACTGCACCGGATGGATTGAAGCCCAATAAGGTTGTCTATGGCATCCTGGATGTCATCGTCAATATCTTCCGTTCCTTCCCGTTTATCATTTTGATGCTGCTGGTGATCCCGCTGACAAGACTCATTGTCGGCAAGTCCATCGGTACAACCGCTGCCATCGTGCCACTGACCATCTATGCGATTCCGTTCATTGCCCGTGTGTTTGAAAACGCAATGCGGGAAACAGATGCAGGTGTCATCGAGGCTGCCAAGTCCTTTGGTGCAACAGACATGCAGATCATCTGGAGAGTATACTTCAAGGAAAGTGTTCCCCGTCTGCTCAATGGCATCGTCCTTCTCATCATCAACATGGTCGGTGCCTCTGCAATGGCAGGTACCGTTGGCGGCGGCGGTCTTGGTGATGTCGCCATCAGAAAAGGCTACCAGTCCTACGATATCAAGTATCTGTTCTGGACATCTGTAATCCTGATTGTGTTTGTCCAGCTTGTACAGGCTGTTGGCAATTGGCTGTATCGTAAAAAGAGCTGATCCTGCACCGCAATAGGGTAGAGTGAGCCGCGTTAGCGGCTCGACCCTCCCGTTGCACCGTACGTACGGTTTTCCGTATACGGCGCTACGTTTGTATTTACTTACGATTATTGAGGTAGTATTCCAACGGGTTGACC
>NZ_JALBUR010000054.1:0-8400 GCF_033971865.1 Grylomicrobium aquisgranense
AATGCCAGCATGTCATCTTGCGAAAACAATCCCATCCAAAAAACAGGGGAAAGCCCCCTGTTCCTGTTCAATCAATTGTCAGGCCAGTTGCAGATGGTGTAATACAGTTCCTCGTAAATATCTGCGCTCTTGTCCCAGCTGGCATCATAATTCATCGCATGCTCAACCAGGCCATTCCAGCCCGCTTCATTGTGATAATACTGATCCACTGCCCAGCGCAGCGTATAGACCATATCATCCGCATTGGCCGCATAGAACGAGAAGCCATTGCCCTCGCCCGTATACTGGTTGTACGGCTGCACAGTATCCTTCAGACCACCGGTCTCACGCACCAACGGGAGAGTGCCATAATGCAAGGCAATCAGCTGGCTCAATCCGCACGGTTCATACAAAGACGGCATCAGATACAGATCAGCACTTGCATAAATGCGGTGTGCCAGCTCCTCATTATAGCCGCAGTAGTAAACTGCCCTGCCTTTGTTGGTATCTTCCATCCAGCGGAAAGCATTCTCAGCATTCTGCTCACCCGTGCCAAGCACGACAAACTGGATATCCAGGCCCATGATCTCCTGAATCCGGTCTGTGATCAGATAGACACCCTTCTGGTTGGTCAGACGGGAAACAATGCCAACCAGGCATGTGTCCGGCTTGACCTCCAGGCCAAGTTCTTTCTGCAATGCCGCCTTGTTGGCTTTCTTGCCGCTCTTCCATGACTTGATGTCATAGTTCTTTTTCAGAGCTTTATCAGTCTTTGGATTCCAGAGCGTATAGTCAATGCCATTGACGATACCCCAGAGATCTTCTCTGCGATAGCGCAGGATCGCATCCATGCGCTCACCATATGTCTGGGTCAGAATCTCATTGGCATAAGTCGGCGAAACGGTTGTGACCTTGTCCGCATAGACGATGCCGGCTTTCATGAAGGAAATGCCGGAATCAAACTTGATCGAGCCATTGTCAAAATAGCTGTAATCCAGGCCCAGGCAGCTCGGCAACATATCTACGCCGAAGTTGCCCTGGAAAGCCAGGTTATGAATCGTAAAGACATGGCGGATATTCTGATAGCGGTAATCATCCGCATAGCATGCATGGCACAGCAGCGGAATCATGCCGCACTGCCAGTCATTGCTGTGAATGATGTTCGGCCACCAGTTGATGAAATAGATCATATCCAGAGCAGCTCGCTGGAAGAAGGCAAAACGCTCACCATCATCCTGATAGCCATACAGGCCGTCACGCTCAAAGTAGTACTGGTGCTCAATGAAGTAGTAGATGACACCGTCTACTTCTGCCTTGTAGTAAGTCGCAGGCTGATTGATCCAGCCGGAATGCACCTGAATGGTCCCCAGTCTTTCCAGCTCATCATAGTGCTTCTCAATAATCTTCTTGTACAGAGGCAGGACAACACGCACATCATGACCGCGCTTGGCCAGTGCCTTCGGCAAAGAGCCGATGACATCTGCCAGACCGCCGGTCTTGACAAACGGTAATCCTTCCGAAGCCGCAAACAATATTGATCTTCCCATGAATTACGCCTCCCTGTCAGATTCTGTCACGCCGCTTGACGTAGACCAGATCATCATCTGTTCCTTTGAGTGCCTTGACATGATGAATGATGGCATACTTGTCCACCACAACATGATCAAGCTTGGCGTCTTCGCCAATATATGCGCCAGGCAGAATAATGGAATCCTTGACAATGGCGCCATGACAGATGCGGACATTACGGCTGATGATGGAATCCTGCACTGTACCGTCAATGACACAGCCGTTGGCAACCACGCTGCCTTTGACCTCGGCATCATCCGTAAACTTTGTCGGCGCAGAATCTGATGTCTGCGTATAGATCGGCCAGCCCGGCTTGAACAGTCCGCTGGCAGTGGACGGATCACGCAGCGCCATCATCCATCTGTAATACTCCGGCAGAGAGTTAATGCATGCCACAAAACCGCGCACGCTGTATCCCTGCACACGCAGCTCGCCAAGGGAATCCTTGAGAATATCCTTGAACCAGTACAGAGAAGAAGTCGCTGCTGCTTTCTTGACCAGCTCAATGAACAGCGCCTTGCTCAGTACATATGCCTCCAGACAGATGGTATTGGCTTTTTTCGCACCGCGGTTTGTATCCACGCCAATGACACGCTTTTCCTTGTCCATGGCCAGTGTGTCACAGCCAAGGTAAGCACGCTTGGCATCATTGGTATTGGTATAAAGCACTGTCACATCAGCACCAGAATCCTTGTGGGCCTGCAGTACTTCATTGAAATCCAGTGAATAGATGAAATAGCTCGGTGCCAGGACCACATATGGATTCGGATCGCCTTCGATATACTCCATGTTGAGCATATAGTTGGCAACATCATGGTTGTATACCGGTGAAGAGAATGTCTTTTCACCATAGAGTACACGCAGCTTGCCTCGCTTTGAATTGATATTGTAATGCTGGCCGCTGCCCAGATGCTCAATCAGATTGCGGGGCTTCTCCTTGCAGTATACCTGCACATTGTTGATGCCCGAATTGGTCATATCGCTGAGGATGAAATCAATGACACGGTATCTTCCCATAAAGGCCATCGCCGGCACCGGCCGATAATCACCAAGACCTTCGACATTGACCGAATTGCCTTCAAAGTAAATAATTCCAAGTGCGTTCATCAGTCTTCCTCCTCACTCCACATATTTCTTTGCGACAAGGCTGATATGCTCACTGTCCGCACTGCCGACAACGGCACCCGGTGCAATTTCCACATTATCTGCCACAATGCACCGGGTCACTTTGGCACCTTCACCAATGACAGCACCCGGCTGAATCACAGAATCAACCACTTCTGCACCCTTGCCGATCCGGCAGTTTGTGCTGACCACAGAGTTGCGCACTGTGCCAAGCACAACGGCACCCTGGGTAATATAGGCATTCTTGATCACGGCATCTTCACCAATGAACTGCGGCAGAGCATTGACATCCTCTGTGTAGATCTTCCAGGACGGATCTTCCAGATCCAGCTCACTGTTCTTCTTCAGCAGGTCCATGTTGCTTTCCCACAGTGAATCCACGGTGCCGACATCCTTCCAGTAACCGGAGAAACGATAGGCAGCCAGACGGCGGCCGTCTTTCAGATATGCCGGAATGATATCCTTGCCAAAGTCATGATTGGAATTGGGATCCTTGTCATCTGCACTCAGATACTTGCGCAGCAGTTTATAGTTGAAGATGTAGATACCCATGGAAGCCAGGTTGCTCTTGGGATGGGCAGGCTTTTCTTCAAACTCTTCGACCATATCGTTCTCATCACAGTTCATGATGCCAAAGCGGGTTGCTTCTTTCAAAGAAACCTGCAGAACGGCAATCGTCGCATCTGCCTGCTTTTCCTGATGATAGGCAAGCATCTTGGCATAATTCATCTTGTAAATATGATCACCGGAAAGGATCAATACATATTCCGGTGCCACCTGATCCAGAAAATCCAGATTGGCAGTGATGGCATCTGCGGTGCCTCTGTAAACTTCAAGGCCCTTGTCATCACGCTCACGCGGGGTCAGCACATAGACACCGCCATCATTGGTATCCAGGCCCCAGAACTGGTCCTTGGCAACATAGGAGTTGAGTACAACCGACTCATATTGTGTTAATACTCCTACTGTTGAAATTCCCGAATTGGCACAATTGCTCAGCGGAAAATCAATAATACGGTACTTTCCGCCGAAGTGAACTGCTGGCTTTGCGACTTTTTTGGTGAGATCCAGAAGACGTGAACCTCTTCCCCCGGCCAGGATCATCGCTGCCATTGTATTAGCTCTCATGATTTGCCTCCTGAATTAAACTTGATTGCGCTTTCATTATATCCTATCCTGATCATTTTTTGGCCGAAAACAATGCAATTGAGAGCGGAAACTCACGGCTGCTCTTCAGGTTTCGTTTTCCATCCGGTAAAACGTGGCCGGCGATGGTAGGAAGTGTGCAGAAGATGCTCACTGATCTCACTGCCTGGTTTTCCAAGAAAGGCAGAATACAATTGCTGAATCTGCGGATTATCGCAGGACACCCGCACTGGTGCATAGCGGTCTTCTTCATACAGTGCCTTCATGCGCAGATCCTTATAGGAATAACCAAGACGTCCATGCTTTGCCCGGGCACTGACAATCGGCTGGCCGCCGCCATTGATACAGCCGCCCGGACAGCCCATGATCTCAATGAATGCATACTTGCTTGTCCCCGTGCGCACATCCTCAATCAGCGGCTTTGCACAGGACATCGAACTTGCCATGGCAACCCAGTACTTTTTGCCCAGAAGTTCCACCTGTGCTTCCTTGACGCCAGCCATGCCGCGGCACTCTCCAAAATCAACCCGCTCCAGCTTTTTGCCTTCTGTTTCCTGCTTTAATGTACGCAGCGCTGCTTCCATCACACCGCCGCCGGCCCCAAAGATCACCCCGGCACCCGAAGCAGCCCCAAGAAAATCCTGGTCATAGTCCTCTTCCTGCAGCGCATCCAGATCATCCATGCCATACATCTTGATCAGCCTTGCGGCTTCTCTTGTTGTTAACACCGCATCCACGTCCGGATAATCCCCGGTCTGATTCTCTTCCTTGTGAATCTCAGACTTCTTGGCAATACATGGCATAATGGAAACTACATAGATCCGGGACGGATCAATATTGTGTTGCTTTGCCCAGTAGGTCTTGCAGATGGCACCAAACATCATATGCGGTGACTTACACGTAGAAAGATGATCCAGCAATTGCGGATATTCATATTCCATGTAACGCACCCAGCCAGGTGAGCATGATGTAAACATCGGCAGAACGCCATGTCCATTTATTCTCTCTAACAGCTCATGGCCTTCTTCCATAATTGTCAGATCAGCGCCAAAGTCGGTATCATACACCCGGTCAAAACCGCACCGTTTCAATGCCGCTACCATCTTGTGCGTTACCCGCGTGCCGATCGGCAGGCCAAATTCCTCCCCCAGCGCAGCCCGCACTGCCGGGGCGGTCTGACAGATGACAACCTTGTCAGGATCGTTGATCGCCAGAATGACATCATGAATATTTTCCTTCTCACTCAAAGCCCCAACCGGACAGGCAATGACGCACTGACCGCACTGCATGCAGTCCACATCATTGAAGGAACCATTGCCGATTGGTCCGCAAATTGTTGAAAAACCACGTTTCTGCAAAGACAGAATGCCAAGCCCCTGCACATTGCGGCAGACGCCAATACATCTTTCACAAAGCACACATTTGCTTGTATCCCGGACGATGCCCCAGCTTGCCTGCTCCAGGGTGGCTGGCGAATGTTCACCTTCAAAGCGGTTTTCCCGGATGCCAAGCTCAGCACACAGCCGCTGCAGCTCACAGTTCTGGTTCCGCTTGCAGGAAAGACAATTCTTATTGTGATTTGACATCATCAGCTCGACCGTTGTCTTGCGGCCTCTGATCGCCCGCTCCGAGTTGGTCAATACTTCCATGCCTTCCGAAACCGGCGTTGTGCAGGCAGAAAGCAGTGC
This sequence comes from Grylomicrobium aquisgranense, assembly GCF_033971865.1. NCBI lineage: Bacteria > Bacillati > Bacillota > Erysipelotrichia > Erysipelotrichales > Erysipelotrichaceae > Grylomicrobium > Grylomicrobium aquisgranense. The sequence goes on from NZ_JALBUR010000054.1 coordinate 5,508, forward strand.
TCTTGCGCCTTTGACTTCCACCAGACATACCCGGCAGGCACCAGAGCGAATCACATTTTTCAGATAACACAAGGTAGGAATCTGAATGCCGGCCCGGTTGGCTGCCTGCAGAATCGTATCGCCGCTTTCGGCAGTCACAAACTGATGATTGATCTTGATATGCACTTCACTCATGATTTCTCACCTCACAGTCTCTGCACCGCATGGAAGCGGCAGTTATTCAGACAGCTTCCACATTTGATGCACTTGTCCTGATCGATATGGTATGGCTTGCGTCCAGGTTCGCCGGAAATCGCCTGAACCGGACAATTGCGGGCGCACAAAGAACATGCACGGCACGCCGATTCGTCAATCTCATAGCGCAATAAACGCTTGCATACATGGGCACGGCACTTGTGATCCACCACATGCTCCACATATTCATCATGGAATTTATGCAGCGAAGAAAGAATCGGATTGGGGGCTGTCTGGCCAAGACCGCACAAGGCTGTATCCTTGATCTCATGACAGAGATCTTCCATCTCATCCAGCATGGCAAGGGTTCCGCGTCCCTCCGCAATGGCATCCAGCATATCCAGAAGACGCTTGGTGCCAACCCGGCATGGCGTACATTTGCCGCAGCTTTCATCACAGATAAAGGACATATAGAAACGTGCCACATCGACCATGCAGCTGTCCTCATCCAGCACAATCATGCCGCCAGAGCCCATCATCGAGCCTGCTGCTGTCAATGTTTCATAGTCAATTGGCGTATCCAGCTCTTTTTCCGTCAGACAGCCGCCGGAAGGACCGCCGGTCTGCACTGCCTTGAAGCGCTTGCCATCTGGACAGCCGCCGCCAATGTCATAAATGATTTCACGCAGCGTGGTGCCCATCGGCACCTCCACAAGGCCTGTGTTGACAATCTTGCCGCCCAGGGCAAAGACCTTGGTCCCCTTGGAACCAACAGTACCGATCGAACTGTACCAGTCTGCCCCCTTAGTCAGAATGATCGGGACATTAGCCAGTGTTTCCACATTGTTGATGCTGGTAGGCTTTCCCCAGACACCCGAAACCGCCGGAAACGGCGGCTTGGGTGATGGCATGCCGCGCCTGCCTTCAATTGAGGCGATCAATGCCGTCTCTTCGCCGCAGACAAAGGCACCGGCACCAAGCCGGATCTCCAGATCAAAGTCAAAGCCGGAAGAAAGAATATTGCGGCCAAGCAAACCGTATTCCCGTGCTTCCCGCAGGGTAATCTCCAGACGGTGCACAGCAATGGGGTACTCCGCCCGGATGTAAATATAGCCATGATGCGCACCTACGGCATATGCCATGCAGGCAAGTCCTTCGATAACACTATGAGGATCCCCTTCCAGAATGGAGCGGTCCATGAACGCACCCGGATCGCCTTCATCCGCATTGCAGATGACGTACTTCTCATTGCCCGGCTGATCCTTTTCAAACTGCCACTTTTTTCCGGTCGGAAAACCGGCACCGCCCCTGCCTCTTAAACCGGATGCCTTAATGATATCAATGACATCCTGCCCTGATTTCTCACGCAGACACATGGCCAGCGCCTGATAGCCGTCCACTGCAATATACTCATTAATATCTTCCGGATTGATGCGGCCACAGTGGCGCAGCGCAATCCGCATCTGTTTCTGATAGAAGCGGATCCGGTCCAGATCATAGACTGTCTGCCCGGTAGATGGATCCACGTCGCACAGCTGCTTCTTTCTGAGCGGACGACGGCCTACAACATGCTCAAAGAAAATCCTGTCCACATCCTCCGGATGCACATGCGTATAGAAGACCTGATCAGGATAAATTGCCACAATCGGTCCTTTCTGGCACAGGCCGAAGCAGCCGGTGCGGATGACTTCCACATTGTCCTGCAGATGATTTTCATCAATCAGCTGTTCAAACCTGCGGATGTTTTCTTCTGACTCCCCGGCAGTACAGCCCGTGCCCGCACAGCACAGAATGTTCATATGCACATTATCCGCTTCAAAGACCGGATGACTGTCTTCCATGCGGACAAGCACATTGTCGCGATAGGCATCACGAATCGCATTGAGCTGATCAATGGAATGAATGATATTATCCATGGTCCGCCTCCTGTGCCCTGATCTCTTCAATGCGCCTGATGGCATTGCCGGACACAAGCGCATTGCCATAGACTTTGCCATCAATAATGCATACCGGTGCAAGTCCGCACGCGCCAAGACACCTTGTCGCATCCAGTGAAAACAGCCCGTCCCTGCTTGTCTCATTGATGCCAGCTCCTGTCTTTTCCGCAAGCAGATCTGCCAGTTTCTGACTGCCATTGACATAGCAGGCCGTACCTAAACATACATTGATGACATGCTTTCCTTTTGGCTGTGTCGTAAACTGGGCATAGAACGTTACAACCCCATACACCTGGGCAGGACTTGTCCCTGCAGCTTCCGCAATTTTCTCCATTGCCTCAAAAGGTATATACCCCAGAGAATTCTGCACCTCATGGAGCATCTCAATAACCGGGCCCGGCTGATTCCGGTGTTTTGCAACAATGGTATCAATTTCTGTAAGTGCGGAAGGACTCAGTTTTTCCATAAACTGACCTCCAAATTCAATCTCTATCTGTATTCTATCAGGTCTCAGATTTGAAAAACAGGGAAAATTCTAAGCGCTTACATTTATTCGCGGATTGATCAGAAAAAGACTGTTCCCACCATGAGAACAGTCATGCCTGATCACAATTGTTTAAGAAGTATGCCGAGAATTCCCCCTTACTTGTAGGGGAGATGAATCGGCCTTTTTAAACTATGTGTACTATACATATTTGCTTGATAATAATACCTATATTCGAATGATATATACTATACTATATGTATGAAAGATGACAGATATATACATGCGCGTACCTGCG
>NZ_JALBUR010000055.1:0-6927 GCF_033971865.1 Grylomicrobium aquisgranense
AGAAAAGAGAACAGCATATCAGAATGAGGTACACGAATCATTGTGCTAAGTGGCAGGGCCAGTTGAACAGCGTTATAATAAGAGCGCTGATCGTGTCCTGCAAAAACGAGATCAGCATTTTTCATACCCATATTATACATGCACGCATATAATATATCAATGATAAAACATGGATATTTTGCATATTTTATACATGAATAAATCGGCTTTTGGTTTGCACTGATAGATATACAGCGAAAATATGTGCAAGCGCAAAAAAATGAGCTGTAACAGCTTATTCAACTGTTACAGCCCCTTTTTTCCATCTTATAAGAATTTCAATAAGAATTTCAATTCGGTTTGATAAAACGAATGAAGTGACCTTTTTTATGCTTATCAGGAGGAGAAAATGGCAGCGACAAGACTGATCGCTCTGCATGTGAACAAGAGTAAAGGTGCATCTGCAAGCATGCATGAGCGGATTGAATATTCACAGAATCCGGAAAAGATGGAAGACGGAGAGCTGATTACGGCATATGCGTGTCAGCCGGCGACGGCTGCAGAAGAATTCCGCTTGCAAGTTGGAATTTGCCAAGGCTATATGGGGAGCAGAAAAACTTTTGAGCATACAGTTTTTGAAAAATCTTTTTTACCCGATGAAAATGAGATTTTCAAAGAGTGGAGTATGCGGTCTCCTCTAAATCTTGAAGACTGCCAAAATTGTCCCGCCCTTGCAACCTGCGGTGGAGGCTGTCCGCGTAATGCCGACATGATAAACGGGACTATTTGGAAACCGGATAAATCTTATTGTCATTTTGCTCTGAAAGCACTAAAGTGGATGATATGGAAAAACATGAAACCAGAAATGATCATCGGCTGAAGACAAATCTCCATATCATCCGGAATGTGGTTGTTGACCGTATTTTGCAAAAATATCGTGCATATCCATGGAGTATGCTGTTTGAAAATGTGATCAATGCCATTCTTTCGGTAATGCTGCCATTGTTTATTTATTACTTCATCTATCATGGCAATGTTTCTGACAGCTTTGTGTCCTATGCAAATACTTCTGACTATGTGAGTTATCTGATTGCCGGTCAGATGATGGGCGTCTTTGTCTTTTCTTCTCTGATGAGCACCGGCTACGCCATTCTAAATGATATTCATGAAGGAACGTTTAATCACTTTCTGATTTCGCCATCCTCGACAATGTTGTTTTTCATTGGTGCTTTCATTGAAACTCTGCTGCAGGCAATAGGACAAGCACTGGTCATCTGGCTGCTTGGCTTACTGCTTGGGGTGCGCGGCCTGTTGTTATCACCTGGTGCTTTGCTGGTCGTATTTGTTCTGCTGATAATCAGCGGTTTCAGTGTCTCCATCTTCCTGAGCACATGGATCATCTATTTCAAGGACACGTACCTGACCGAAAGCACATTGTCTCTTTTCATCAGTCTGTTCAGCGGCATTTTCTTTCCGCTCGCCTACATGCCAGGCATCCTGCGCAGCATTTCTTATGTGATGCCAGTCACTTATCTGATCAAACTGTTCCGTGCTCTTGCGATTGAAAAAGCATCGCTGGCAGAAAGCGCATATCTGATCTGGCCGATTATTCTGCTGAGCCTGTTTTACTTTGTGATCGGTTATTTCTGGTATGAAAGAAAAGTCAGGAAAATTCTTGTAGAAAAGGTATTGATGTGAGGTAATGCACGTATGATACAGGCAGTAAGCTTATCAAAAACATATGAATTGAAAGTCAAAGATAAAGGCTTTCGCCACCATACCGAGAAGAAGGAAGCCGTGAAAAATCTGGATCTCAGCATTGAAAAAGGAAAAATCACAGGCATTCTTGGTGTCAATGGCGCCGGTAAAACAACCACCATTAAGATGCTGGCAACACTGCTGGCTCCTACCAGTGGAACGATTAAACTCGATGATCTAGATTATTGTGAGAAAAACCTGCGCAGGATCAAAGAGAAGATCAATCTGATCTCAGGTGGTGAAAGAAGCCTGTACTGGAGATTAACCGGCAGAGAGAACCTGGAATATTTTGCCTCTCTGTATGGGATTGGCAATGCCAGAGTAAGAATCGAGGAGTGTCTGCGGATTGTCGGGCTCCTTGACAATGCAGACCAGCTGGTCGAAACATACTCCAAAGGCATGAAGCAGCGTCTGCAGATTGCCCGCGGCATCATCAATGATCCCTCCTACCTGTTCATGGATGAACCAACTCTGGGGCTTGATATTGCCATTGCCCAGAATCTGCGCCAGTATATCCGACAGCTTTCCAGACAGGAAAACATGGCTGTGATTCTCTCCACCCACTACATGAAAGAAGCTGAAGAACTTTGCGACTATGTCTATGTCATTGACCATGGCGAGAAAGCAGCCGAAGGTACGATTGATCAGTTAAAGCAGAAATTCACAGAATCCTATGAATACACTCTGGAAACAAGCGATGCTGATAAGCTGGTCACAATGCTGCCACAGCTGAACTGCACCTTCTCACAGAATAAGAATCTTGTCATTCTCAAGTCCAAAGCAAATATTGTTCCACAGCTGTTTGCACTGGCCGAAGACAATCACATCAGAATCAACGGATTCCACCAGCAGGAAGCCAGTCTGGAAGACTGCATCATGCAGATTATTTCCAAGGAAAAAGCATCATGAAGTTCTTCAGAGTTTTCATTGGTGAATTTGCCAGCCAGCGCCGCAATTTCTTTGGCCGCTTCTCTGCCCTGATCACACTGGTCCTGTGGCCGATCCTGTCGTGTGCCATCAGTTACTTTACGTACCAGTCATTCCAAGCCGACAAACTGAGTGTATATGGTATTTCCAGCAAAGCAGAACTTTTTGTCTTCCTGCTGTGCGGCGGTCTGGTCTATAACTGCTACTGGTCTGTTGTGCAAAGTGCCGGACAGATCCGCTATGATAGAATCAATGGTACGCTTGAAAAGATCTTCCTGAGCCCAGCTGACCGCAACGCTTTCGTCTATGGACGCTCCTTCGGAGCTGTTGTCTTTAATACGTGGATGCTGACAGTATTCTCCTTTGCCATCTTTCTTATCTATGACAGATTCTCACTCTCCAGTATTGCATATCTCTTACTAGGCTATATCATATTGATCCTGTCAAGCACCATCTGGGGAGGTTTCATTACAACACTGTTTCTTTTCTCACGTGACTCCAATGCCGTCTTCATCATCTGTGACAAACCTATGAGCCTGCTCAGCGGGACAAGCTTTCCCATCGCTGCCCTGCCGCACATCCTTCTGTTTGCCGCAAGCATCTTCCCCTCAGCCTACCTGATCGAACTCTTCCGTCATATCCTGCTGCAATCCTATCAGCCATCCTTCCACGCAGCAGGCTTTATCCTGATTCATCTTATATTGATTCTGGCAACATCATTTCTTGTCAAAAAGATTGAAAGACATAACTATCAGACCGGCGGCTGGGAACGGTACTAAAATCACTGATAGTCAAAAATTGAAAATCAGTTTTTCATGCGCATTGATAGCGGTGACGGAGATGACAAGAGCCGCTTTTTTCAAGCATACGGTTAGAAGGGATGCAAGCTGATTGGAAAATCATATCACAGCATGGCGCTTATTCCTTTATGAAACAACCCTGGATCATGAATGTAAGCCCTTGCAGTTTGCTGTGGTTCTGTTAAAATACAGGTAAAGAATCACCGCAGACAGATCGGAGACAAAGACAATGGACGACAGAGTAACTGGTTTTTCAGTATCGACAGTCACCGGCTCAGAAGAAAGCCTGGTTGTTTTCGGCGGGGTTGCGGTCTGCTTTGCATATGACATTTGAGATGGACAATGTCCATCTTTTTTGTCGGTTGTTTGACTTCATGAATAATAGGAGGAAACGAATATGGATCAGACAAATCTGGAATTCTTCGAAGCAGCAGCCAAGGGCGATTTTGCCAAGGTCTGCTCAGAAGTCTCAAAGGGCGCAGATGTCAATGTGGCAAATGGTGATGGACGCACTGCATTGATGCGTTCTGCCAAGCGCGGCTATACGGACATTGTGCGCTTTCTGCTGGATAACGGTGCCGATACGCATGCCCGTGACAAGAATAATAAGACAGCTCTGATGGGAGCTGCGAAAAAGGGACATGTCGAGATCTGCCGGATGCTTGTGCATGCCGGTGCCGATGTAAATTCCCATGACAATAAGGGCCGTACCGCTCTGATGAGAGCCGCATTGCTGGGCGAAGGTGAGACCGTTGCGTATCTTGTCTCCAAGGGTGCTGATGTCAATGCCCGTGATGAACAGGGCAGAACTGCACTGATGGAGGCTGTCAATGCCTATAACAGTGATATCATTTCCTTCCTGATTGAGAATGGTGCCGATGTCAATGCGGCTGACAACCGCGGCTGCACAGCTCTGATGCGGGCTGCTTATATCGGCTATCCGGAACTTGTCAAAACACTGCTGGACCATGGTGCAGATAAGAACATCAAAGATAATGAAGCAAACATGGCCATTCACTATGTGCGTAAAGAATGCCTTGCAGATCTGAAGGATCTGCTGAAGTAGGAGGGCATTCGATCATGAAAGACTATTTGGCGAATAATGTCAGAAATGTCGTTGTGCTTGGACATTCTGGCTCTGGCAAGACAGCCGTCATCGAAGCCTGCATGTACTTTACAAAACTGATTTCGAAGTTTGGCAAGAACCATGACGGCACAAGCTTCCTCGATTTCGATCCGGAAGAAGGCAGGCGCGGTACATCGTGCTATGCCCATCTGGCACCGGTCGAATGGAAGGACCGCAAGATCAACTTCATTGATACGCCGGGCTATATGGATTATGCGGGTGAGGAAGAGACCGGATTGTATGTAGGGGATAATGCGCTGATCGTTGTCAATGGCAAAGAAGGTGTGGAGCCTGGTACAGAGCGTGCCTGGAAGAAAGCCAGTCTGAAACAGAAGCTGCCAACTATCTTCTTTGTGAATAAGATGGACGATGAAAACGCTGATTTTGATAAAGTGCTCTCAGAATTAAGAGAGAAGTTCGGCAATTCTGTCATTCCGTTTGAAATGCCGATCATGAAAGATGGCAGGAATATTGGCTCAGTCAATATTCTGCGTAAGAAGGCATGGTACCATGACAACCGCACCCAGGCTCAGCCTGTTCCGGAAGAGCTTGCGGACAAGGTGGAAGAGTACTATGGCGAGATTGCCGAAGCGATTGCCATGACGGATGATGACCTGCTGGAGAAGTTCTCCAATGGGGAAGAATTCGATGAACATGAACTTGCCAAAGGTTTGAGAATTGGTGTCCGTTCTGGTGATATCCGTCCGGTTTATTCAGGTTCTGCTGTCCAGCAGACCGGTATTGAAAGACTGATGGATCTGATTACCGAATACTTCCCGAGCTATGCAGAGAAGGGCCATATTGATGCCAACAGCCAGCGCGGCGGCACCATTGCCATGGAGACCAATGAACAGGAAGCACTCAGCGCATTTGTCTTCAAGACGGTCATTGATCCATTTGTTGGCAGAATCTCCTACCTAAAGGTGATGTCCGGTGTGCTCAACTCTGATTCTGAAGTTTATAACTCTACCCGTGAAGTTACCGAAAAGATCGGTCAGATTTATGCCGTCAATGGCAAGTATCAGATTGGTCTTGGCAAGCTGTTTACCGGTGATATTGGTGCAGTGACCAAGCTTGCCTCAACCCAGACGAACGATACACTGTGCACACGGAGCCGTGTTGTTTCCTATGATGGCATTGAATATCCGCAGCCGATGCTTGGCTATGCCATCTGGCCGAAGACCAAGGCCGATGAAGACAAGATGTCGGTTGGTATCCGCAATATGGAACAGGAAGATCCAACCGTCCGTCTTGTCAACAATGAAGAAACACATGAACAGGTACTCTATGGACTGGGCGACCAGCACATTTCTCTGATCTGTGCCAAGCTGAAATCCAAGTATAAGGTAGATGTTTCCTTGACAACACCGACGATTCAGTATCGTGAAACCATTACTGCCACAGCTGAGGCGCAGGGCCGCTATAAGAAGCAGAATGGCGGTGCAGGTATGTTTGGTGATGTATGGGTCAAGTTTGAACCGACCGATTCTGAGGATATGGTATTTGCCGAGGATGTCTTCGGCGGTGCAGTGCCGAAGCAGTTCTTCCCGCCGGTTGAGCAGGGACTCAGAGAATGCATGCAGAAAGGTGTGCTTGCCGGATATAAGGTTGTTGGCGTCAAGGCAACATTGTATGATGGCTCTTATCATCCGGTAGACTCCAAGGAAGCTGCCTTCAAGGAAGCTGCCAGACTTGCCTATAACGCTGGCATGCCAAAGGCAAAGCCGGTATTGCTGGAACCAATCGGTGAAATCACAATCACAGCACCAGAGGAATACACTGGTACATTGATTGGTGATCTGACCAAGCGCCGCGGCTCCATTATGGATGTGGGCTCCAATGATGACGGCGATCAGGTCATTAATGGTGAAGTACCGCTGAGAGAAGTGCAGATGTATGCCAATGAGCTGCGGTCCATGACGCAGGGCAGAGGCACCTATGTGCTGGAATTTGACCGCTATGAACCTGCACCGCAGGAAGTGGCTGATGAAGTCATTGCCCAGGCAAAGGCGAAGAGTGCAAAGTAAGTAAAGCATATAAGCAATGCAGGCAGATGGCCTGCATTGCTTTTTATGCGTGATTGCATTAAAATATTCAGGCAATGCCCGTGTGATGGAATTGGTAGACGTAGGGGACTCAAAATCCCCCGGTAGCGATACCGTGCCGGTTCGAGTCCGGCCACGGGCACCTTCCTGCTGTCAGAAAGACAGCTTTTTTGTGTGACGGGCAGTCACACTCATACAGAAACGCAATAGTGCGTTGTCAAAGTAATCCAAGAAAGGATAGAACTGGATGGAAAACATGAAAGCGTATGAATATGAAGTAGAACCCTAGTGA
>NZ_JALBUR010000056.1:0-6300 GCF_033971865.1 Grylomicrobium aquisgranense
TTGTACCATAAAACATACAACACATACAACATAAAAATGCAAGAAATTTGACAAAAATAGACAAAGAAAAAGCCGCAGTCATGCGGTTTTCGAGAAATTCTATTCAAAGCAAACTGTCAAAGTCCCGTGCAAACTAATTGAAGCAGATTCTGTTCTGGTTTATCATAATAGGGCAGGAGGAATATCCCGATGAACTTCGCTGACTTGCTTGTGCTGCTGCCGATTGCAGTGGCGTTATACTTTGCATTCCGTTACGTTGCTAAAAATGGTGTTGAGTCCTGTGACTGCGGCTGCAGCAGCTGTCACGGTTCCTGCTCTCAGTTTCAGAAGCAGCTGAAGAAGGCAAAGAAAGAGCTTGATGAAGAAAAGCGGCTTGGATTATTCTGATTGTCCAAAGTCGTCAAAATGTTCCACATACAGCAGATTTGCTTAGGTAAATCTGCTTTTTTGTTTCAAAATCTGCAGATTTGCACGTTTGCACAGCATTTTTCGTTCCGGTAGGATACTGCCATAGGAGGAAGATAAGATGTTTACAAACTGTGTTCTGGTAGGAAAGGTGAAGGAGGTTCCAGTGGTAGAAACAAGCGCAAAGGGAAACACATATGCCCATGTCATGATTGAATGTGAGCGTTCCTTTCCCAATGCGGATGGAAGATTGATGAGTGATGTATTCCGGGTGGTTCTCTGGAAGGGGATTGCGGAGGAAATGGCAGCCGCCTGCCGGGTCGGCTCACTGATTGCCATCAAAGGCAGGCTGGAATCACACAGCTTCACGCGTGAGGATAAAGAATACTGGATTCCGGATATCATTGCCGAAAGAGCACGTGTCATTGCTGCATAACGGATAGAGCTGGCTATCAGCTCTTTTTCTGATCATCAGGCAAAGAATCAAAAAAGGGAGGAGAAATATATCTGAAATGGTTAAGCCTATCTATCCATTTTCCAACGATATTGCGTTCTGTGTCTCTCTTGGAGAACATCCAGCATTAACAAACAGTTCATTGAACGATCATGAACGCACAGCAGATCTCGAATATGGACCTGCGAAACAAGTCAGTCCGCTTTTGTATAAGAAAAGAAGGAACGTATCCTTCCTTCTCAGTTATCTACATGGTACAGCACGATTGTTCCTGTCTGTCTTGTCTTGTTCATGTCGATCAGACGTTGATTCTCACTGCCGCGGAATTCCAGTGAGATATTTTTCTTGTCCAGCATGAACGGTCCATCGACAAGGACATCCAGATAAGAAAGCATTTCATCGGTAACTTCTGTATGCTTTCTTTCCCCAGGCAGCAGATCCTTGTCGAGTATAAAACCGGTATAACTCCAGATATCTTTCTGAGGATACATCTGTCTGACTTTCTTCAGCAGATGAACAAGCACCCGCTGGTTCTCCGGTTCAAACGGCTCACCACCCAGCAGTGTCAGCCCCTGGATATATTCGTGATCCAGAGCTTTCAGAATTTCCTGCTCAGTTTCTTCTGTATAAGGCTTACCGAAGTTAAAATCCCATGTTTCCTGCTGAAAGCAGCCTTTACAGTGGTTGGTGCATCCGGATACAAACAGGGAAACTCTGACACCTTCGCCATCCGCAATATCATATTTCTTAATATTTCCGTAATACATGATAATCTCCTGTACACACAAGAGGAAAGACATCCGTCTTTCCTCTTTGTTTCTGCATTATGAGAATTGACAATTGATGAATTAATATATCGGATCAATTTTGAACAATACTATACATTTCATAAGTTAACAGCAAATAATATTTTGCCGATATTTCTTTTGCAAAATGTACAATAGATAAGTTAATAAGTGCTGTTAACTTTAACTTATATCCAGCTCAATTCGGCTGGAAGGCAGAAATCTTACTGCCCAAGGCTAAGCAAATAGCTTTCACTGATTTTTGCTTTCCTTCTTTTTTATATAGTACTCGTCCAGAAATGCATTTACAATACGTTCCCACGCAGTTGTTTTTGTCTGTCCAACTTCTTCACAGTAAGCTTCGAAGCGCTCCATAATTTTTCTGTCAGCTTTGATGTTAAACGGAACCGCGTCCTTTTTCGGTCTTGGCATAATTCTTATCCCTCATCAAAGAATCCATCTGTATCAAAAATATGATTAAGCTCTTCATTGGATACAGCTTTCTTCACTTTATCGTTTACGGCTGTCAGCGTAAGATCAAGCCGTCTGAGGTTTGCTTTACCGAGAGGATCCTTGCTCATACGAATCAGCTGCACTCTGCCAACTTCAGGATTTTCACGCGCATATTTCGCCAGTCCTTTTGCTTTGCCAAGATTGTCTTCTCTGGAAGGATCATGTGGCTCAAGAATATCAAGAATGTAGCCAGAGTCATCTTTGCGAATGATCAGGAAGTCCGGATACATGCCATGATTTTCATCGTTTTTAACATACGGCAGGCATAACGCCCATTTTCCTCTTGAAGGGTTCCTGATCCAGCATACAAAGTCAGGCCGTTTTTCTTCTTCGGCAAGTGTAGCTTCTTCCCATGGATTCAGATTGATGCGGGCTTCGCCTTTATCATTGCAGAACAGGTGATCCTTATAAACCTTTCCACCAGTCTCGTTATACGGTCTTAATGAAGCTGGGAGAACGAAGTTATGCTTGCTGATATTATCAGCATTAGAAACGATAAGATTGTAGTCTTTCTGTGCCTTTTCATCCAGTTTTGCCGTTTTACGTCTGTATGTATCGGCCAATTCATGAAATTTCTTTTCAGCATAATTTGCCAGTTTCATCCGGCATGTCGGAGAAGCGGAAAACAGGATGACATCCACTTTGAAAGCAGACGGATCGGCTGGATTGTGATACTTATTACCGTACCAGTATGAAATACCATCATTGCCAAGGATTGCTTCCGCTCTTCGCAGCTGCCTGTCCAGATCAGTATCCGTAACCAGCTTTGCCGTATGAACTTCGTTATCCAGCGAATTGCCGTAAACATCAAATACCTGCGAATTCAGGTCAAACTCCATAGCTTTCTTTCTGAGGTCATCGTATTTGCCGTCTGCCTTTAACTGATCAACATATGCATGAATCATGTCAGCAATATCGGTATCAATATCGGAAATAGCATTCTGATACAGCATACTCCGGTCAAGGAAATGCGCCAGACGGAACATAGCCGTCAAATAATTGCTGCTTGGATTTGAGAAGTTTTTAACTTCATATGTCGGCAGGCACATATCGTTGACAGCATCACGAATGGCGTTACCGTCAAACAATGGTGTATAGGACGGCTGTGGATCGGCTGCAGGCTTTGGCTTAGTATGCGTTTCTTCTATTCCAGCGAACAAACCGCCAAGTTCGTGATCAGTTGTTTCGTTTGCTGCAGATTTATTATGATCCTGTGCCGGATTAGAAGCGTTCTCAGGCGTATTTACAAGCGTTTCTGAAGGCATGCTTTTCTGCTCGGCAGAATTATCATCATTCTTATCAAGTGTCTCAGATTCGCCTGTATTTGTACTTGTGATAGGTGCTGATGAGTTGTTTGACGCTTGTCTGGTCGCAGCTTGGTCTGGCAACTGATTAGAAATTGCATTGCTGTCTTTGACCGCAGCTGTTTCAGAGGCATTCGTTTTATCAGATGTATATGAAACACTGTCGGTCTGATGTGTCCCATGTACAGTCCATGTTTCATTAACATCGGATACGTCTTCACTTTCGATTTCTGCTGCCAATTCAGATCCTTCGTTGTCATTGATACTTTTAACGATTTCACTGACAGTTTCCTTGTTGAAATATGGAAGGAACAAATGAACGTTATTCAGTGTATCATCGACTTTTACCCGGCATTGCAGCGGTGTTCTGATCATGCGGCCAAGAAGCTGAGCAATGTATGTTTCGTCCTGTGCACCGCGCATCGACATCATGGTTTCGGCTCTTGGGCAATCCCATCCAGTAGACAACGAATCCTTAAAAATGACAACCTTGATATCTTTGTTATCTTCAATTTCAGAAGCGTTTATATGCGGAACCTTTAGCCCATTGATGGTGAGTGCTTCAGAATGATCACCGAATGCCTGCACCACTTCGCCTTCAGTAAATTGATAGCCAAGCCGGTTTTCCATAATCTGCAGGCATTCATCAAGATCCGTATCACTAATATTACCATGTGTGCCATTTCTGACCTGCAGGATGAATATAGGATTTACCTGTGCATAATGCTGATCCGTACAGTACTGTTTCCAGTGTTCGCACTTGCTGCGCCATTCGTCCATAGCAGCTTGCAGCATAGCCATATCGTTGTTTTGAGAAGACGGATAATCTGCATAAATCTTATCTTTAAGCAGGCCAGAAGAACGGACTTCGTCTGCGGTTGTCACCACACGGCGAATCGTAGAAGTAGCCGCATTGGTGACAAGTACATTGAACCGCTTAGGCGTTGCTGACATACCAATAACAAGCGGCATTGGCTTGACTTTATTAACACTGTCGCCTTTAATAAACTTCTGCATGATTGTGGTAGCCTGTGCAGCATCTTTGCCTGTCATGCCGCGATGTGCCTCATCAATAATAAGGATCAAACGATCGCCTTTATCATAGACCGTATTACGGATAGTTTCCCAGATTGTATACTGTCTGGAATCCGAACGCTTTGTCAGATTGCTGGACTTTCCAAGTTTCTGCGTATTCAGAAAATAAATTCTGCCGTCATCAAACTCTTCCTGATCGAATGAAGCATCATCAATGAACACACACTGATTCAAAGCGATTTTATCTGCTTTGCGGTCGATTTTATCCATTGACTGCCGGTTAAGCTCAGGCGAGTCTGAAAGCCACAGGAATACGGTATCGGGCTGAGCAGAATAGAATGCAGTCTCATTAAAGATATTCTCCATTAAGGCCGACATGATAATGGTCTTACCGGCTCCGGTAGGTGCTGTATACGAAATAACCTGCGGACGATGATTATGCTGGTACTCCATCTGTGCTTCGCTTACCGTATCACGAAGTGCATTTACAGCCCGCTCCTGGAACGGAAATAATGTTAATCTCATGTTTTACCTCCTTGAAACTGTATTAATTCTGAAGTTATCCAGATAGTCCCGATACAGCTGATACGTCTTGTCTACATTGAGTCCGTTAACCATGTCTCTGTATGCTGATTCGGAATTCGTGACGATGTATACGCTATCGATTTCCGGATGTTCTTCCAGAGCCTTAACCATTGTTTCGTATTTGGATTCTGCACTCAGAATCAGCATATGGTTCTCCGGAAGAATCATGATATCCGGAATCTTTTCGTCTGCTCCAAGCTCCGGACATTTTCCGACAGCACCGGACTTCATCCACAGGATAGGAAGAAGTTCACGGAACTGTCTGCCAAGAGCAACAGAATCCTTATCGAGGAAGCCAAGCTTAAAGTAGATGCAGTTGGCTTTGAATCCATTAGCCATTGGCTGGCCAGAATCTTTCTGTCCAGCCGGACCAATGTAGTTGCCCGTCAACGGTTTACCGTTTACGTCATGACCTTCAATCGAGCAGACAGTACGCGGCCATGTCACATGGCGAGCAATGCCAAGCTTCTCCCATTCCTCATCGCCTGGGTGATGCCCAGCTTTGATAAGAGCTTTTGTTTCAGAATCAGAGACTTCATTATTTGTCACTAAGATGCAGCGACGATGACCACCATCTTCCGCATTCAACAGATTAACGGCATGAAGAGTGGTGCCGGAACCAGCGAAGAAATCAATGATAAGAGCGTTTGGTTTATGGGTCACAAAGAAACGTAGAACGTCACGGACAGCATATAACCTGACTTTAGAAGTTAACGTTAAAAAATGGTGCTAAACCTCCGATATCAGAATCGGAAGTTCAGCACTTTTTCTATTTGTCTGGAGTTCAATATATAGTGATCCAGAGGCAGCTTTGTCATCTCTGCAAACTCCTTTATAAAGGGACTGTTGGTTGCCAGATTGATGTATTTTCCATCTGCTTCTACTACATTGAATTCCTTCATGAAATTGAATATTTCTGATGAAGAGTATTTATTTTCCAAAATCTTAAATTGAAGGATCCTGCCCAGAAGAACTGTCAGATAGCAGATCAGGAAATGTCCTTTGATTGTGTCCTCTTTCTGCAAGAATACAGGGCGTGCATCCAGGTCGGATTTCATGATCCGGAAGGATTCTTCAATACGCCAGAGATTATGATAGGTGCTGTAGATGTCTTTGGGAGCCATATTAACTTCTGAAGTTACCAGCAGGTTATAACCTGCCAGCTTAAGGTCTTTCTCGATTTGCGCTTCATTTATCTCTGTAACCACCTTGTCATCTG
>NZ_JALBUR010000057.1:0-5461 GCF_033971865.1 Grylomicrobium aquisgranense
TTGAACAGATTCCATTTACCTGTGCGGAGATCCCAAAGCTTAAAATGCCAATTAACCTCTATGAGGCATATAGCTCATGATATTTTGGTGTTTACAGCCTCATCAACTAAATCTTTGAAAATAGCGTTGCGCAAAAAAACACTGCCGCAGCGGACAGTGTTTCAATCGGACATTATTTGTTGTAGCTCTTGTCTTCGTTCTTGACGATGACGTCGTGTGCGCCGCCTTCGACGATGGATGTGGAAGAGACAAGTGTCAGGCGTGCCTTATCCTGCAGTTCCTTGATGGTCAGAGCACCGCAGTTGCACATGGTGGAGCGGATCTTGTAGGTGGTCATATAGACGTTGTCATGCAGGAAGCCGGCATATGGTACATAGGAGTCGACACCCTCTTCAAATGACAGCTTGCCTTTGCCGCCAAGATCATATCTCTGCCAGTTCTTGGCACGGTTGGAACCTTCACCCCAGTATTCCTTGACATAGGCACCATTGACAGTGAGCTTTTCACCCGGTGCTTCTTCAAAGCGGGAGAAGTATCTGCCAAGCATCACAAAGTCTGCACCCATGGCCAGTGCCAGGACGATGTGATAGTCATAGACGATGCCGCCATCGGAGCAGATCGGAATGTATTCACCGGTTCTTTCAAACCATTCATCACGTGCCTTGGCAACTTCAATGACAGCCGTTGCCTGTCCTCTGCCGATACCCTTTGTCTCACGGGTAATGCAGATGGAACCGCCGCCGATGCCGACTTTGACAAAGTCAGCACCATGTTCTGCCAGGTAGTTGAAGCCGTCTCTGTCAACGACATTGCCAGCGCCAACCTTGACCGTATCACCATACTTTTCTCTGATCCATTCCAGGGCATCTGCCTGCCACTCAGAGAAACCATCAGAGGAATCCAGCACCAGGCAGTCTGCCCCGGCATTGACCAGCGCCGGAACCCGCTCCTTGTAGTCACGTGTATTGATGCCGGCACCTACCATGAAGCGCTTTTCATCATCCAGCAGTTCCAGCGGATTTTCCTTGTGGGAGGCATAATCCTTACGGAAGACCAGATAGCACAGATGATCCGCATCATCTACGATCGGCAGTGTATTGAGCTTATGTTCCCAGATGAGGTCATTGCACTCAGACAGCGTTGCACTGGCATTGGCTGTAACCAGCTTTTCACGCGGTGTCATGAAGCTGGAAGCCTTCTCGCTTCCATTCATGCGGGAGACACGGTAGTCACGGCTTGTAACAAGACCTACCAGCTTACCATTCGGTGTGCCGTCTTCGGTGACCGGCATCGTGCTGTGTCCTGTCTTTTTGACAAGCTCGAGAACCTCAGACAAGGTTGTGTCCGGGGTGATATTGGAATCACTGACGACAAAGCCAGCCTTGGCATTTTTGACCTTGGCGACCATAGCGGCCTCTGAAGCGATCGACTGCGACTGGAAGATGAAGGACATGCCGCCTTCCTTGGCCAGTGCAACACCAAGACGGTCACCGGATACGGACTGCATAACGGCAGAAACCATCGGGATGTTCAAAGACAGAGCAGGCTCTTCTCCCTTCTTGAACTTTACAAGCGGGGTGCGCAGGCTTACCTTATCCGGAACATTCTCTTTTCTTGTCAGTCCCGGTACCAGAAGATACTCACTGAACGTATGACTCACACTGTCATAGTATGTTGCCATGAATGAATTTTCCTCCTTAAATTGTACCTATTATACAATGCAAAAATGCAAAGTAAACAGGCCGTCCGGATAACCTTGAACGGCCTGCAGTAACAGATCTTACGTATTCATGCCGGAGAACTGTGTCTCGTAGAGTTTCCAGTACTCCTTCTTTGCGGCGAGCAGCTGTTCATGGCTGCCTTTTTCCACGATCCTGCCATCGCGCATGACAACAATCTGATCGACATTGCGGATGGTTGAAAGACGGTGGGCAATCACAAAGCTTGTCCGGTTCTCCATCAGGCTGATCATGGCATTCTGAATGCGCATCTCGGTTCTTGTATCCACAGATGAAGTTGCCTCATCCAGAATCAGAATCTCTGGATCTGAAAGCCTTGTCCTGGCAATGGCAAGCAATTGCCGCTGTCCCTGTGACAAAGAACCGCCCGAGGCATCAATCACGGTATCATAGCCATCCTTGAGGGCTGTGATCATCGTATCCGCATTGGCAAAGGCAGCAGCCTGCTTGATTCTGGCATCATCGGCACTGCTGTCCGCATAGGTCAGATTGTTACGGATCGTATCGGTGAACAAAGATGTATCCTGCAGCACAATGCCGATCGTGCGGCGCAGATCATACAGATTCAATTTGCGGATATCTCTGCCATCCAGCAGGATTTCACCACTGTCAATTGGATAAAAACGCAGCAGCAGATTGATGATCGTCGTCTTGCCTGAACCGGTTGCGCCAACCAGAGCAATCTTACTGCCGGCAGGCACATCCAGCGAAAAGTCGCTGATAACCTGCTTGCCAGGCAGATATGAGAAGTTGACATGACGGAACTCGACATGTCCCTGAATGTCTGTAACGGCTTCTCCTTCCGTATTTTCAACCTGCTGATCCAGTACGGCAAAGATTCTTTCCGCACCGGCAATGGCTGTCTGCACCTGCCCGATCAGTTCGGAAAGCTCGGTGATCGGCCGTGAGAACTGCTTGGAGTAGACAATGAAGGCAGAGATGATGCCGACTGTGATCTGTCCTTTGATGGCCAGCCAGGCACCTGCCACTGCGACAATCAGAAAGCCGATATTGTTCAGCACATTCATGCACGGTCCCATGGATCCGGAGATATTATCCGCGGTAATGCAGGCAGCAGTCAGATCATCCGCCGTCTTGATAAACTGTGCATCCAGGTCATCTTCCAGCTGGAAAGCTGCAATCGTCTGGCTGTTGGAAATATACTCCTCGGTTTTGCCAGACAGCTCACCAAGCAGATTCTGGCGCAGCAAATAGTACTTAGCCATATAGTGGGACAGAAATGCGGTCAGCAGGATTGTACCGATGACCGTACATGAAGAAAGCAGAGCCAGCGGTACGCTGCATATAAACATCATGACAAGCGTTCCTGCCAGCATCAGGACACCTGAGAAGATCGAAGATGTCGATGTCGAGATTACCGTAGAAATCTGATCAGCATCATTGGTCATGCGGCTCATCAGATCACCATGGGACGTGCGATCAAAGTATGGCACCGGCAGATGAATCATATGGGCAAACAGATCCGCACGAATCCGCTGTGCGACTTTCTGTGACAGTCTGGTCGAGAGATAGCCCTGCAGCAGCAGGGAAAAGCCATAGATGACATACAGAACTGCCATGATGACAAGATACGGATTGACGCTGCCAAAGCTGCCAGCCACGATCTGATCAATAGCTTTGCTTTGATACGATGGTGCCAGAACGGCAGCCACCACACCAATGCCGGAAACAATCGTCATGAGCAGTACCGAAGGCATTTCTGCCTTGAAATAGTGCAGCAGACGATGCAGTGTTCCGCGTGCATCCTTCGCCTTTTCAACTGGTGCACCACGCTCTGGACGGCGGCTGAACCCCTTCTCAGCAACCTGCGAACGATAACTTTCAGCCATTGCGCGCATCTCCTTTCATACGCTGGGAACTGCAGATATCTGCATATACCGGACAGCTTGCCAGCAGATCCTCATGTCTGCCAACGCCTACAAGGCAGCCATGATCCAGCACGACAATACGGTCACAGCGTCTTGCAGTCGCAATACGCTGGGTAATGACAAGCGTTGTCATTTCATGCATCTGTTTGCGCAGGGCATTGTAAAGTGCAGCCTCTGTTTCCAGATCCAGCGCACTGGTCGCATCATCCAGAATCAGAATCTCAGCTTTCTTCACAAGCGCTCTGGCAATGGAAAGACGCTGCTTCTGACCGCCGGACAGCGATGTACCGCCCTCTGCCACCATCGTGTCATAGCCATCCCTCTGGGCACGGATATAGTCATCGGCCTGGGCCGTCTTTGCGGCTTCCATGATGTCCTGTTCACTTGCGGCAGGATTGCCCATGGCAATGTTCTGGCGCAGTGATACAGAGAACAGTTCACTCTTCTGCATGACCACCGATATTCTCTTCGCAAAGCAGTAAGATCCCAATCCCGCACATCGACGCCATCCACTTTCACCGTACCATGGGTGACATCATAGAAGCGCGGAATCAGATTGATCATTGAGGACTTGCCGCTGCCGGTAGATCCAATGATGGCAATTGACTCACCAGCATGAATCTCCAGATTCAGATCAGAAAGCACATCAGAGCTCATCTTCTGATAGCGGAAACAGACATGGTCAAAGGCAATGGTGCCTTTGCTGGTGCCCTGGGTCACTGTGCCTGAGACCACATCCGGTCTGGTATCAAGAATCTCTTTGAGGCGGGTTGAAGATGAGATGCCCCCCGGGAGAGATTCTGGAAGATCGTTGCCAGCATGCGCAGGCCATTGAGAATTAAACTGATGTAGGTGACTGCTGCCATGACGGTACCAGGCTCAATAGAGCCGGCCTGCACATCAATGGCACCGGTACGGATGATCGCGGCTGCTGCCAGGTTGAACACCAGATTCATAACCGGCTGCAGATACGAGATCCGCAGCAGTACTTCAAACTGGTTCTGTGCAAGATCATCATTGGCTTTCTGGAAGCGGGCGTTTTCACGCTCTTCCTGGGCAAATGCCTTGACGACACGCACACCGCTGATGTTTTCACGCATAACCGTATTCACACGGTCCAGCTTTTCCTGCAGGCTCATGAACATCGGGTTAGTCTTCCAGACAGTCCAGATGATTTCAAGCAGTACCAGGACAATCGCAATCGTCAGGATTGTACGGAAATTGAGATCCAGAGACAGCAGGAACCACGTGCCTGCTACCAGAAAGACAAGGGAGCGCATGCAGCCGCGCACCATGTCGGAAAGCATCAGCTGCACCTGTGTGACATCTGAACTGACTCTTGTAATCAAGGAGCCTGGCGTAAATCTGTCCACCTGCGAAAATGAGAAGTGCAGCACTTTCTGGAAACAGTCCTTGCGGATATCATTGCCAGAGCGCTGGCCATAGTTGTTTGAGAAAACGCCGCCGATCCAGCCGGCAAAGCCGCCTGCCGCAATGATCACAAGCATCTTGAGACCGAGTGATTTGACAATGGAGAGATCTGCCGTACCGCCATTGCCAATGCCAAGGATTCCTTCATCGACAATACTGGCCATTAAGGCAGGCTGCACAAGATCAGCCATTACTTCCAGCCCCTTGCACAGCATTGCCAGCAAGGCAAGCCACCAATAGCGCAGATAATATTTCTTCATCTTTTTTTCATCTGCCAACGCTATTTTCAAATAAATAGTTGATGTACCCGAACAAGTACATCAAGTTAATATCTATAACTTATCATGACTTCAGTTGAGGTGATGATATGCTCGTTAATCAGAATTTCCTGAATTCTTTATC
>NZ_JALBUR010000058.1:0-5151 GCF_033971865.1 Grylomicrobium aquisgranense
TTTATCATGCCGTATGCACTTTGTCAACGCTCTTTGCTTTGGCATGCAGGAAGGCAATGAGCTCTGCACTGCAGTATTTCTTGATCACAATCTGCCCGCTGCCCGGCTTTGCCATCAGATAGAAGGCATTTCCATCCTCCAGGATTTCCTGCAGGTCACTGTACAGCAGCCTGCCTTTATTGCTGTGCCATTTCACGATAAAGCCCTTGCGGTCAAAGGATAACGACTGCTCGTCCCTGGAGATCATCGGGTTTTCCAGGTAGTGATTGCGGCAGGTAATCGGCCACATGAAGCCAAGCATGAAAGCAGAAAGAAAGGAAAAACACAGGCCTGCGATCAGAATGTAGATGATATGCAGGAAGTATCCGGCAGCGGCGATGACAAGGCCGATTGCTAGCATGATGGCTTCCTGTTTCTGCTGGCGTTTCTTTGCGCCGATGCCGCATACGTTGCAATAGCGGCGGTAATCAGAAGCTGAGATCTTCTGCGTGATATGGAAGTCCGGTGTCATCTTTCAATGTAGACGGCATTTTCACCATCATTGTCCATCAATCTGACCTGTACGTTTTCACTCTTTGCCGTTGGTACATTCTTGCCGACAAAGTCCGCCCGGATCGGCAGTTCGCGGTGGCCTCTGTCCACCAGCACAGCAAGCTGGATGTACTTTGGACGTCCCTTTGTGATGACAGCTTCCATGGCTGCTCTGGCTGTGCGGCCAGTATAGAGCACATCATCCACGATGATGACAGTTTTGCCAGTGATGTCACATGGGAATACAGATTCCTGGCTGCGCTTTTGTTTCTCTTCATTGCTCAGATCGTCACGGTGCAGGGTAATGTCCAGATGGCCCACAGGGACTGTTACGCCTTCAAACTTCTGAATATTTGCCTGCAGGATCTTTGCCAGGCAGACGCCTCTTGTCACAACGCCCATTAATACAACATCCTGCACGCCCTCATTGCGCTCAATGATCTCATGTGTCATGCGGGCCAGAGAACGCCGCATCGTCACTTCATCCATAATCTGTGTTTTCTCACTCATGATTCACTCTCCAAAATACTCTTCCATCGTTAATCCCGAAGCAGTGATCTTCTCTGCCTCGTCTTTGCCAACATACCGATAGTTCCACGGGGAATAGATGACCCCGGTCACATCCTGCTTGTTCTGCGGATAGCGCAGGATCCAGCCATACCTGGCCGCATTTGCCGCAAGCCAGGCACTTTCACCGGTTGTATCAAAACATTCATCCAGACGGCACGTGCCATCACTTGTGCCAAGGTCCACGGCAAGGCCAAGCTGGTGTTCACTCGCCCCGGGCATATCATCAATAATGTCCGCGTGGTCTTTGCCATACAGACCGACATAGTAGTTGTACAGTTCTGTTTCATCTTCATAGCTGCGATAGCCTGAGATCAGCACCAGATTGACGCCGTCCTGTCTGGCTGCCGCAAACATCTCTTCCAGTGCCTGGGCTGCTTCATGACGCAGATAGATCGTGCGTGAACTTGGCACATCCACCTGTACCAGGTCATCCGGCACATAGCTTTGATCCAGACGGGATGTGCGGTTGACAATCTTTAACAGGGAATCATTGGAAGTGGTGTCCGGGGTGGCGGTTACAACTGGCGTTGGTGTCGGGGTTGATGTTGGAACAACGGCAGGCACCGCTGTGGATACAGCAGAAGCCGTGGCATGCGGTGAAGAAAGCGAGGCAGTGGCAGCAGTCCCCTTTTTCGCAGCTGCGCTGCGGATGCGCTGGGCACCGCCGGACAGCGTTAAAACAAGCAGTCCGGCCACAATCAGGCCGCACAGCACAATGACAGTATACAGTTTTGCATAAAAGCGCCGTTCTGATCTTTTCACAAGTCATATTGTACTACAAGAAGCACGTCTGTCCCTGTCTGCCAGCCCTGTTTGCCTGCATAAGATGCACTTTCTGATGCTATGTAAGCGATTATAATAAAAACAGAAAGAGAGGTTTAGAACAGATGTCTTTTCCAAAGAATTTTCTCTGGGGCGGTGCTGTTGCGGCCAACCAGCTCGAAGGTGCCTATCTGACAGATGGCAAAGGTCTCAGTGATGCCGATATGCTCAAAGGCGGCAATGTTTCCACACCCCGCAAGTTTTCACCGGTGATTGAAAAGGGTGCTTACTATCCGTCTCATGAAGCCATTGATTTCTACCATCATTATAAAGAGGATATTGCTCTGTTTGGTGAGATGGGGTTCAAGTGTTTCCGTCTGTCCATCAACTGGAGCCGGATCTATCCAAATGGCGATGATGCAGAACCAAATGAAAAGGGCCTGCAGTTCTATGATGATGTGTTTGATGAATGCCACAAGCACAACATCGAGCCGCTGGTCACATTGTGCCATTATGAGATTCCATGGGCAATCACAACCAAATACCATGGCTTCTATGACAGGCGTACCATTGATCTGTTTGTGAAGTATGCCGCTACCTGTTTCAGAAGATACAAGGATAAGGTGAAGTACTGGCTGACCTTCAATGAGATCAACTGTGCCCTGATGCCGGGCGGTGGTTCTTATAACGGCCTTGGTCTGGTGCTGGATGAAGATCTCAAGGATGAAAGCCAGCGTCCTGTCGATGCTCTGCATGACAATCTGCAGATGCGCATGGAAGCTTTGCACAATGAGTTTGTCGCAAGTGCAAAGGCTGTTATGGAAGGCCACAAGATCAATCCGGACTTCATGATCGGCAACATGATTGCCCACATGACACTGTATCCGCTGCGTCCGCATCCGGATGATGTTCTCAAGACAAAGCAGGCTTCGGATCTCCTTAACAACATGTGCGGTGATGTTCAGGTCAGAGGTGAATATCCCTGCTTTGCCAGGCCGTTCTTAAAGTCCAAGGGCATTAATACATCCTTCATGGACAATGAGGAAGACAAGAAGATCCTGAAGGAAGGCACGGTTGACATGTATACATTCTCATATTACGCGACCAACTGTGTGACAGCTGAAAAGGACAAGCAGGGAACCGATGGCAACCTGATGGGCGGCGTGAAGAATCCGTACCTGAAGGCTTCGCCCTGGGGCTGGCAGATTGATCCGGAAGGTCTGCGCTATACCCTCGATGATCTGGCTGGCAGATATCCGCATACACCATTGATGGTTGTGGAAAATGGCCTTGGTATGATTGATAAGGTTGAAGCTGATGGCAGTATCCATGATGATTACCGCATCAACTATCTGCGTGATCATATTGCCGAAATGAAGAAGGCTGTGGAAGAAGACGGCGTCAATCTGATCGGTTATACAACTTGGGGCCCGATTGATCTTGTCTCCGCTGGTACAGGTGAGATGTACAAGCGCTATGGCTTCATCTATGTCAACCGCAATGATGACGGTACTGGTGATTTCTCCAGAAGCAGAAAAGATTCCTTCTTCTGGTATAAGAAGGTCATTGCCAGCAACGGCGAGGATCTGAAGTAAGGAAATATGGAAAAGGCACCGCACGGTGTCTTTTTCTATCCGATCAAAGTAAAAAACAGAGTATCATGAAAGCAGAGATAAAGGGAGGAAAGTATGCCATTTCGTAAAGACTTCTTATGGGGCGGTGCCGTCGCTGCCCACCAGGTTGAAGGTGCCTGGGACCAGGATGGAAAGGGACCGTCCATTGCGGATGTGATGACTGCCGGAGGCAATGGGATCCCCCGTGTCATTACCGATGGTGTTCTGCCATCTGAATACTATCCGAACCATGAAGCTGTTGATTTCTACCATCATTACAAGGAAGATATTGCCATGTTTGCGGAAATGGGCTTCAAGTCATTCCGCACATCCATTGCCTGGAGCCGCATCTACCCGAATGGTGATGATGCGCAGCCGAATGAAAAGGGCCTGCAGTTCTATGATGATCTGTTTGATGAGTGCCATAAGTACAACATTGAGCCGATCATTACCCTGCAGCACTTTGAGATGCCATGGCATCTTGCCAAAAAGTACAACGGCTTCATGGACAGACGCTGCATTGATTTCTTTGTCAGATTTGCAAAGACCTGCTTTGAAAGATACCACAAAAAGGTAAAGTACTGGATGACATTCAACGAGATCAATAACCAGGGTGCTGCGCCGATTGCCCATCACATGTTGCAGGAAGGTGCTGTACTGACCACAGATGATAATCCAGATAATGAAAGAATGATGTATCAGTCATCTGTGTATGAGCTCGTCGCCAGTGCAAAAGCTGTACAAATTGGCCATGAAATTGATCCGAACATAATGATCGGCTGTATGATTGCCTATGAGCCGATCTATGCAAAGACATGCAATCCTCAGGATTACATTGAGATGACGGAAGCCAACCATAAGCGCTACTGGTATATGGATGTACAGGCAAAGGGAATCCTGCCAAACTACATCCAGAAATACTGGCAGCGTATGGGCTGGGATATCGATGTCACTGAAGATGATCTCAGGGAACTTGCCAAAGGAAAAATCGATTATATTGGTTTTAGCTATTATATGTCACAGACAACTGCGGCAAAGAAAGATAATCCGCATTACAACTTCTATGAGAACAAGGACCTGGTCAGGAATCCATATCTGAAGGTATCTGACTGGGGCTGGCCGATTGATCCGCTTGGATTAAGATATGCGCTCTGCTGGATGGAAGATCGTTATAACCTGCCGATGATGATTGTCGAGAATGGTCTGGGTGCCTATGATCAGAAGGAAAAAGACGGCAGTGTGGATGATCAGTATCGAATAGACTATCTAAAGGCACATATTGAAGCCATGAAGGAAGCTGTTGAGGAAGATGGTGTGAATCTGCTGGGTTATCAGATGTGGGCTCCGATTGATATCGTATCTGCCTCTACTGGTGAGATGGATAAGAGATACGGCTTCATCTATGTAAATAAGAACAACAAGAGAGAAGGAGATCTCTCCAGAAGCAGGAAGAAGTCCTTCTACTGGTACAAGAAAGTCATTGCCAGCAACGGTGAAGATTTGTAAGAGGAAACGAAAACGAGGCTGAAAGGCCTCGCTTTTTTGGCTTGCTGAAGGGAAAAAAGAAAAGGATCCGTAAGGATCCTTGCTAACCTGGCAGCGTGCTCTTTTTGCCCGTAAGGCTATCT
Organism: Grylomicrobium aquisgranense; assembly: GCF_033971865.1. Classification (NCBI taxonomy): domain Bacteria; kingdom Bacillati; phylum Bacillota; class Erysipelotrichia; order Erysipelotrichales; family Erysipelotrichaceae; genus Grylomicrobium; species Grylomicrobium aquisgranense. The sequence goes on from NZ_JALBUR010000058.1 coordinate 5,105, forward strand.
TCGCCGCTGAAGTGCTTAACTTCTGTGTTCGGGATGGGAACAGGTGT
>NZ_JALBUR010000059.1:0-4925 GCF_033971865.1 Grylomicrobium aquisgranense
TGCTGAAGGGAAAAAAGAAAAGGATCCGTAAGGATCCTTGCTAACCTGGCAGCGTGCTCTTTTTGCCCGTAAGGCTATCTTCGCCGCTGAAGTGCTTAACTTCTGTGTTCGGGATGGGAACAGGTGTGACCACTTCGCCATTGCCGCCAGATCTCATCAGGTTTCATTCCCTGAAAACTGAATAACAGTTCTTTGACAGTTGTCTTTCTTACTTCATTTGGCGTTCTCTTAGCTTGATTAAACCTTCGACCTATTAGTATCAGTCAACTCAATGAATCACTTCACTTACATCCCTGACCTATCTACCTCGTCGTCTTCAAGGGGTCTTATTTGATTGAATCAATGGGAAATCTTATCTTGGAGTTGGTTTCGCGCTTAGATGCCTTCAGCGTTTATCCAATCCGTTCTCAGCTATCCAGCTGTACCACTGGCGTGATAACTGGTGCACCGTAGGAACGTCCACCCTGGTCCTCTCGTACTAGGGGCAGCTCTCCTCAAATTTCCAACGCCCACAACAGATAGGGACCGAACTGTCTCACGACGTTCTGAACCCAGCTCGCGTACCGCTTTAATGGGCGGACAGCCCAACCCTTGGAAGCGAATTCACCTCCAGGATGCGATGAGCCGACATCGAGGTGCCAAACCTCGCCGTCGATGTGAACTCTTGGGCGAGATCAGCCTGTTATCCCCAGGGTAGCTTTTATCCGTTAAGCGACGGCCATTCCATTCTGCACCGCCGGATCACTAACTCCGACTTTCGTCCCTGCTCGACTTGTCTGTCTCGCAGTCAAGCACTCTTCTGCGTTTGCGCTCGCTGAATGATTTCCAACCATTCTGAGAGTACCTTTGAGCGCCTCCGTTACTCTTTGGGAGGCGACCGCCCCAGTCAAACTGCCCATCTGCCACGGTCCTCAGTCAGGTTCACTGTCCTGAGTTAGAATTTCAATTGAATAAGAGTGGTATCCCAACATTGACTCCTCAGATCCCTAAAGACCTGTCTCTTAGTCTCCCACCTATCCTGTGCATATCCAACCGAAACTCAATAGCAGACTGCAGTAAAGCTCCATGGGGTCTTTCCGTCTAGTTGCGGGTAACCTGCATCTTCACAGGTACTAAGATTTCACCGAGTCTGCTGCCGAGACAGTGCCCAAATCATTACACCTTTCGTGCGGGTCAGAACTTACCTGACAAGGAATTTCGCTACCTTAGGACCGTTATAGTTACGGCCGCCGTTCACTGGGGCTTCGGTTCACTGCTTCGCCTTGCGGCTAACGGATCCCCTTGACCTTCCAGCACCGGGCAGGTGTCACCCCCTATACTTCGTCTTGCGACTTCGCAGAGAGCTATGTTTTAGTTAAACAGTTGCTAGGGCCTTTTCACTGCGGCTCTTTCGAGCGTCCCTTATAGCTAACGTACGGGACCAATTTGCCGAGTTCCTTGGCAACAGTTCTCTCGCTCACCTCAGGCTATTCGCCTTGACCACCTGTGTCGGTTTTGGTACGGGCCGCTGGTCAATTAACACTAGAAGCTTTTCCTGGGAATCGCTCCATACCCTTCGATACTTGATCGCTCTTTCTCTCGGTTCATAACTCGATTTCCGCCAACGCATTTCACTGTCGGCCCTCTCATTATGCCCTGCCCAATCCATTAAGGGCTGGTACTTTACGCTTCCGTCACTCCATCATTTGACCTGCGGGTGCAGGAATATCAACCTGCTGTCCATCGACTACGCCTTTCGGCCTCGCCTTAGGTCCCGACTTACCCAGGGCGGACGAACCTTCCCCTGGAATCCTTGGTCTATCGGTGTGCAGGATTCTCACCTGCATCTCGCTACTCACACCGGCATTCTCACTTCCATACGCTCCAACACTCCTTACGGTATGCCTTCAACGCTGTATGGAACGCTCCCCTACCACTTATACATTGCTGCACAAATCCATAGATTCGGTACTGCGCTTAGCCCCGGTTAATTTTCGGCGCAGAGATACTCGACTAGTGAGCTGTTACGCACTCTTTTAAGGATGGCTGCTTCTGAGCCAACCTCCTAGCTGTTTACGCGTCTCCACATCCTTTTCCACTTGGCGCAGATTTTGGGACCTTATCTGATGATCTGGGCTGTTTCCCTTTTGACCATGGACCTTATCACCCACAGTCTGACTGCTGAATATTAACATATGGCATTCGGAGTTTGATTTATGTTGGTATGGCTAGGTGCCACCCGCGACAATTCAGTGCTCTACCTCCATATGTCTTCCTTCAACGCTAGCCCTAAAGCTATTTCGGGGAGAACCAGCTATCGCCGTGTTCGATTGGAATTTCTCCGCTAATCACAAGTCATCCGCCAGCTTTTCAACGAGGGTCGGTTCGGTCCTCCAGATGGTGTTACCCATCCTTCAACCTGCTCATGACTAGATCACTACGGCTTCGGGTCTATCCCTGCATACTTTCACCCTGTTCAGATTCGCTTTCGCTGCGGCTCCGCTTTGTCAGCTTAACCTCGCATGCAAGGATAACTCGCCGGTTCATTCTACAAAAGGCACGCCATCACACCTTAATGTGCTCTGGCTTTTTGTAAGCATACGGTTTCAGGATCTGTTTCACTCCGCTCCCGCGGTTCTTTTCATCTTTCCCTCATGGTACTGGTGCACTATCGGTCATACAGGAGTATTTAGCCTTGCCTGATGGTCCAGGCGGATTCCGACAGGGTTCCACGTGCCCCGTCGTACTCAGGATACCGCTAGCCCTTCTTCGTGTTTCGTCTACGGGGTTTGCACCCTCTGTGACTGAGCTTTCAATCTCATTCGACTACATTCCAAAGTGACTTCCTGCGGTCCTTCAACCCCGGTCCTAAGACCGGTTTAGGCTCCTCCGGTTTCGCTCGCCACTACTCCCGGAATCACTGTTGTTTTCTTCTCCTCCAGGTACTAAGATGTTTCAATTCCCTGGGTTGCCTTCTCACGGACTATCTATTCATCCGCGGATGTCTGAGGATTTCCCCTCAGACGGGTTGCCCCATTCGGATACCCACGATTCGTTGACTGTGTACGTCTCCTCGTGGCGTTTCGCCGTTTTCTGCGTCCTTCTTCCGCTCTGTATGCCAAGACATCCGCCGTACGCTCTGCTTCATTTAATCATGCCTGCTATCTATGACGAGTTCATAAATAGCACTTTTCTGAGAACTGTTAACTGTCTGTTTCAACTTTCAGTTAATCTTTTCTACAACTTTTCAGAAAGACCTATCTGTCTTTCTTCTGTTATTCAGTTTTCAAAGAACTTTACCTCGATGAGGTTTTTCGCTGAGAAATCTTTCCAGATCTCTCAAAACCGAACAGAAATTGATTATTGCACCCCCAACTGCTTGTACTCTTTCTCCTTAGAAAGGAGGTGATCCATCCCCACGTTCTCGTAGGGATACCTTGTTACGACTTGACCCCAATCACCAGTCCTGCCTTCGACGGCTCCTTCCTTGCGGTTAGGCCACCGGCTTCGGGCATTACCGGCTCTCATGGTATGACGGGCGGTGTGTACAAGGCCCGAGAACGTATTCACCGCGGCATGCTGATCCGCGATTACTAGCGATTCCAGCTTCATGAAGTCGGGTTGCAGACTTCAATCCGAACTGAGACTGTCTTTCAGTGTTCCGCTTCACTTCACAGTGTTGCTTCACGTTGTAACAGCCATTGTAGTACGTGTGTAGCCCAGGCCATAAGGGGCATGATGATTTGACGTCATCCCCACCTTCCTCCGGTTTATCACCGGCAGTCTCTCCAGAGTCCCTAACTTGATATTGGTAACTGAAGACAAGGGTTGCGCTCGTTGCGGGACTTAACCCAACATCTCACGACACGAGCTGACGACAACCATGCACCACCTGTCACCTTGATAACCTCTGCTGTATCTCTACAGCTTTGCAAGGGATGTCAAGGCCTGGTAAGGTTCTTCGCGTTGCGTCGAATTAAACCACATACTCCACCGCTTGTGCGGGCCCCCGTCAATTCCTTTATGTTTCACACTTGCGTGCATACTCCACAGGCGGAATGCTTAGCGCGTTAGTTTCGGCACCGGGTTGCCCCGATACCAAGCATTCATCGTTTACGGCGTGGACTACTAGGGTATCTAATCCTATTTGCTCCCCACGCTTTCGTGCCTCAGCGTCAGTCTCTGTCCAGGCAGCCGCCTTCGCCACCGGTGTTCCTCCATATATCTACGCATTTTACCGCTACACATGGAATTCCACTGCCCTCTCCAGTACTCTAGCTGACCAGTATCCGTGGCTTTATGGGGTTGAGCCCCACGCTTTAACCACGAACTTAATCAGCCGCCTACGCACCCTTTACGCCCAATAATTCCGGATAACGCTCGCCACCTACGTATTACCGCGGCTGCTGGCACGTAGTTAGCCGTGGCTTTCTGGTAAGGTACCGTCACTCACGCATACTCTGCCTGACGTTCTTCCCTTACAACAGAGCTTTACAATCCGAAGACCTTCTTCACTCACGCGGCGTTGCTCGGTCAGGGTTCCCCCCATTGCCGAAAATTCCCTACTGCTGCCTCCCGTAGGAGTCTGGGCCGTGTCTCAGTCCCAATGTGGCCGTTCACCCTCTCAGGCCGGCTACGCATCATCGTCTTGGTGGGCCGTTACCTCACCAACTAACTAATGCGCCATAAGCCCATCCACCAGTGTCTCTCACCTTTAACAGCATTGAGATGCCTCATTGCTGCCTATCCGGTTTTAGTCCCCGTTTCCAGAGATTATCCCGGTCTCCGTGGGCAGGTTGCTTATGTATTACTCACCCGTTCGCCACTCGGTCAACCCAGCAAGCTGGGTCTTCCTCGTTCGACTTGCATGTATTAGGCACGCCGCCAGCGTTTATCCTGAGCCAGGATCAAACTCTTCATTTGACTTGTGCTCACCTGATTACTTA
>NZ_JALBUR010000060.1:0-4672 GCF_033971865.1 Grylomicrobium aquisgranense
ATGCTATCATGTAAAGGCCTTCCTTTCTTGGATGAGGCAACTTCCCCCATCTTATTAAGCCAATAACAAGTATGCGGGATGATCCTCGAACACACAAGTTAATGGAGGGCTTTTACATATTGTCTAAAGCCATACGTTCTAAAGATACGATAATTGAACCAAAGCCGTCGATCTGCCAGTGGATATTACGCTTTCACGACAATGAACTGCTAAAAGTTCACTGGTTTTCAATGCGTCCCTTTAGATCTCTTTACACTTATATCCTGGGGTCAAATCTGCTGTTGACATGACGTGTCTGCTAAAAACAGTTGAGGAAATCAAAGTTAATATGAAGCCGGAACTAAAATATTCCAGTATTGTCTTCACTTCGGTGAGGAGTCGGACCAATATTGCAAAAGAGACAAATGATATTGTCAGGCGAAGAGCTTTTTAAGTTCAGTTCTGATGATTTGAGCTGATAATTTCGCTCAACTGAATATCCGGATGGCGATAGCGTGAATTGGGATTTTTTTCGTTCAGTGCCGCATAGCCGATTGCTTTGCGGGGGCAGGCATGTATACATGACATACAGCCGAAGCATCTGCTGTAATCATATACAGGTCTTCCATCCTCTATGCGGATACATCCTTTCGGACAGACTCTGGTGCAGATCCCGCATCCGATGCACTGGTCTGATACTTTGTACAGGGGATTTTCATTGGAAGGACTGTATTCAATCGCATGTGCCTTATAGCCTTCATAAAAGTCAGTTTCTTCCTTTGAAGCAGGCTGTATATAGTGTTTTTTCGTTTGAAGATCCGCTTTGATCGCATCGAGATGTTCATCCACCTTTTTCTCTGGATTGATGCGTCTCTGTTCATCCATGTCGAATACCGGCAGCGCATTATCATGCATTTTGACCGTATTGAAGTAATCGATATGCCTGCCTGATTTTTCAAAGACTTCCGCATTGCGTGCGGCACAGTCGCCATGGTGCATGCCGTATGTCATGACAATGTAGAAATACTCCGTTTCAAATTCTGAATTCATTATGAAGTCCCTGACAATCACCGGCAGATCAAATTCGAACAGAGGACAGACGATCCCAATCTGTTCTGCTTTGTAGATTCTTTTTTCCTTTTTCATTTCCTGTGGAATGCTGTGAAGATCGTTGTCAAACTTCTTCGCTGCATAAAGGCTGTTGCCGGTTGATGTAAAGTAGAAAATCATAGTGCTTCCTTCCCCTATCTGCAGGCAAGGATAATCTCTTTGATTTCCTTCCTGGTCAGCTGACGCACATTTGTATTGGAAACATTGCATGTATCCGCGACAGCAGAAGCAGTCTCTTCACTGACTTCGATTCCTGCTTCACTGAATGTTTCCGGAAGTTTCAGACAGCGGATGAATTCACGCAGCTGCGCGATTCCTTCCCTGGCCGTTTCAATGTCTGTTTTCCCGGCGTGATCAACACCCATGACATTGACTGCGAACCGGGCGAATACTTCAGCGCCGTCTTCGACAATATGGTCATAGTAGACCGGCTGCAGGATGGCCAGCTGCACGCCATGGGTCGCGTGTGTATATGCCGCCAGCATATTTTCTATGCCATGTGCCTGGAAATCTCCCGGACATCCGGTATAAAAGCTGAAAGACTGGATCAGGGAGGAATCCCACATCAGATTGGAGCGGATCTCCATACTGTCCGGGTTTTCCATCAAAGCCCTGCCGTTGCGGATGATGTTTCTCATCAGGCTCTCATTGATTTCATCCCATACATTGGTTCCCCTGCCGAAATATGTTTCCATGCAGTGGCTCAGAGAATCATATACGCCGGGTGTGAAAACATGCAGAGGAACAGACATCAGATAGGACGGATCCTCAATGACAAAATCTGCGTAAGGTCCAGTGAGTGTTTTCTTTTCATGTGTCAGTTCATTGGTGCAGGCTCCAAGATTGTCCATCTCGGCACCGGCACCGGAAATTGTGAGAACAACTGCATATTTGCCCATCTTCTGCGGAATACGCTGATTGACAACTTCCTCTTCCCAGATGTCTTCCTCAATCTCAGCGCCGGCTGCGATGATCTTTGTGCTGTCAACAACAGACCCGCCGCCAAGAGCAATCATCAGATCGATCTTCTCTTTTTTATACAGTGCAATGCCTTCCTGGATTTTTGCGTAGGATGGGCTTGAAGTGACACCTCCGAATTCAATGACTTTTTTGCCGCATTCTTCGAGTGTGCTTTTCACTTCATCCAGAACACCGTTTCTTTTGACGGAACCGCCGCCGTAGACGATCATGATGTTCCTGCCGTAATGATTCATTTCCTGGGGGAAGTATTTTCTGACGCCGCCCTGTTCAAAGTAGACTTTCACAGGCATGTGATAAATAAAGTTCTGCATCGCTGTTCACCTCTTTACAGATACAGTATGCAGAACTTTATTTGAATTGTAAAATACCTATATCAAATCATTTGTTATTCATATTCTGTATTCCAAGAAATGTCAGGAATTCCTGCATGACAGGTCGGTATGCAGACGCATGTCTCCAGATCAGGGAAGCCGTGGAAAATCTTTCCGGCCGCAGAGGAACAAAAACAAGATTCTTTGTGACATACTTTTGTGTTTCAAGACAGACCGTCACCCAGTCGCTGACTTCCGTCAGGATCATTGCGTTTCTTAACAGCGTATAGGCTGCGGCAATATGAAGCCCGGGGCCGATCCACTCACGTATATCATTGCGAAGCCTCGTATTTTCAGGCACTATCAATTTTTCTTTCTTCAGATCATCGGCTTTCACAAACTCTTTTGCGGCAAGCCTGTGAGAACTTCTGACAAGAATACCCCACGATTCGGAAACACTCAGGTTGAATACTTCATATTTCATCGTGCTGACCGATTGAACAATATACCCGATATCGACAGTTCCTTTGTCGATGGCAGCACAGATTTCCTCCGCGTTGCCGGAATGGATATGAAACATGACTTTCGGATGCAGTTCATGAAATTCTCTGATTTTCTGTGCAACCAGGTCAAATGACTCAATCTCACCGGTCATGATATAAAGATCACCCTCGAGTTCACCCTGTACAGTCCTGTCTGCTCTGGCTTTCGAATATAGATTTATGATATCTTCTGCTGTCTGACGGAACAGACTGCCTTCTTGCGTAAGAAGCACTTTTTTCTATTATGAAATCAGGAAGAATCCAGTCCTGATTGAGCTGTCATGAGCATATGAATCTACAATGGAAAGGTCAGGATTACCTGGGTGTATTCCTGGCCTTTCCTGCGTATAGGCATATACCGGAAAGGTCTGGGTAAAAGTAAGGACGCGTCCTTTTTTAAGCTATCGAACGATAAGCCAGTCAAATAAAACGTCCTGCTTCCCTTTTGTGATATAGCCAGCTTAATCAAAATGTGCAGCCGGAAGTATTCAGGCATGCCGTATCTAATCCAGAAAAATCAGCTGTCGCAAAGGTTCTGGGAAGCTTTACCGCAGACATTTATGCCAGAGGAGGCTCTTTTATGGACGGACCAATTATCACGGTAGATGTCTCAAAAGGCAACTGCCACTATCAGCCGTGGCTGACAGCAGGCCATTCCCTGCGGAAGCCGAAAGTTCTGAACGATACGAAAGATGGCTTTGAAGCATTGTCTGAAACCATTGAGATGGTGAAGGAGAAGAGCGAAGCTGATACAGTCCCGGTAGTATTCGAGGCGACCGGCGTCTACCATCGCTGTCTCCAGAAGTATCTTGATGATATAGGAAATCCTTACATTGTCGTTCCGCCACTGCTGTCTGCAGCTTATCGGAAGACGAACCTTCATGGCAATAAGACAGACAATGCGGATTGTGCCCATATCGCCAAAGTGTATTACCAGGAAGAACATCTGCAGTGCCACCAGAATGAATCGGATACGTATGCACGTCTGCGGGCAAAGAATCGCATGTATGAGAGCGAATTGAAGATCCTGCGGCAGCGGAAATGCACGTTCCGGGCAATGCTGGATGTGATCTATCCGCGCATGGATAAGTGCTTCAAAGGGCATGCAAGCCTTTACGATTCGGTTCCGATGGAAGTGCTGAAGAAATATCCGCATCCATCATTACTTCTCAGGCACGGGGAGGAAACCATTGTGAAAGCGATCCAGAAGCCCGCAGGTCATAAGAAAGGCTTCACTGAAAATATCGTTCACAAGATGTATCAGTGTGCAGAGGAATGTTATTCCGGCGTGGATGCGGACAGTGTGGAAGTACAGCAGTTTCCTCAGATGATCAATGAACTCATAGAGCAGATGGAGCTCTGCAATACATACCTTGAGGAACTGATCGAAGATGCCAGTAAGCTTCCTTCCTTTGCGATTCTGCTCAGTATTCCTGGAATTGGCAGGAACATTGCGGCACGGATCATCGCGGAAATCGGCGATGTCACCCGGTTCAGGAACGCGCGAGGCATCGTAGCATATGCAGGGCTGAATCCGAAAATCAATCAGTCAGGTGAGAAGGATGGGACCCACCTGGCTATATCCAAGAAAGGAAACAGACATCTGAGGTGTCTTGTTTATCGTAAGCGCTCGATAATCCGTACCTATGATAAAAAGCATTTCCAGGCACACTAGACTGTGTCAATGGGAATGGTTTTACATACCAAGCTTTTGATGCACTTCTTCTGACCAGGGAAGAAGTTTATCAG
>NZ_JALBUR010000061.1:0-4281 GCF_033971865.1 Grylomicrobium aquisgranense
CATTATAGAAAGAAGGTTATTCGTCAATTTCAGGTGGCCTTGGAGGTCCGGAATCACTCCGAATCTGACTCCAGAAAACTGGCCTTGGTTTCACCGGAAACCCGGCTTCGCCATATCGGTGTATTCAGATGTGGATCTGCGGGCAGATGAGATTGATGAGAATCTGATTGCCAGTTCAAGGATCTTCCATTTTGGCTCGCTGTCTTTGACTGATGAGCCTGCCCGCAGTGCTACAAAGCTTGCTATTCGGTATGCCAGGGCACACAATCTTCTGATTTCAATTGACCCAAACCTGCGTGAGCCGCTGTGGCCGACGCTGGATGCAGCAAAGGAACAGATTGACTGGAGCATGCAGCAGGCAGATATCCTGAAGATCTCTGACAATGAGATCCATATGAACTAATGTCGTCTTAATATGTATCACTAGGGTATGCTCTAAAGACGGGTCTGGCAATAAAAACTGTCAGTTTCAGGCTGTATCTGCCTGGGACATTTTCCCTTTCCAACACTTGAGACATTATTATGGAAAAACACAGACTGAATAAAAAATGATCTTACATTGTTGAATGTATCCGGTTACATTACTATACTAATTAGTAGATAAAGTATTTCTGTAAAAAATGTAAAGGAGATTATATGATGGGGCGATACAAGAATGGAGACAGGGGCTTCTGGTGCAGATAATATTTTTCAGATAATATTAAAAGGAAAGGAGTTTTATCATGAAAAAACATAATGCTGCTTTTGCACTAGTAGGAAGTGCTCTTCTTGCGTTTAGCTGCTTTACCATGAAAGTACAGGCAGACTCATATGACCGGCCGTTCAGATTCATTTTTACAGATACATATGAAGGCAGAATTACAGGACCTCAAACGAAAGATAATGATAGCAGTGTCTACATGTGGTATTCAAGCGGTACCCCATCTTCCTATGAAGCCAAAGTTATAGCATTCACGAATCCCAATGCATATGAATGGACCGATTGTTCTGGTGGATATCGTTACAAGTTTAAGCATGGACAAAAACGCCTCATGTACAATTATGTAAAAGAAAACGGTTATTCTACTGCTGGTGTTTATGGTTATCATCAATCTTCTGCAGGCACTGCATCTGGTTACTGGAGTCCTGACAGTGTTTATGAACCTGGCGTATTACCAGCGTCTGACTATTTGAAGTAAGAAAACAAGGGCAGTGTCACAATTGCCCTTGTTTTTCCCAAAGGGGGTCCACGATGAAAAAGAAAAACAATGTCATATTTATTATGACAGGGATCTTTCTTCTCTGCGTCTTTGCCTATGTAAACCGCTCCTTTCTCAAAAACAGTCTTTTATCATTAATCCCATCGAAGACTGCCAGAGCCATGGAGCCTACTCCGTTTCCCGAAGATCATCTGTTAGAAGCGATTCATAATGAATATCTTGAAGCAATGAAAAATCCCAAAGCGGGGAACAGTCAATATGAAAACAAGGCGATTCAGCGCATCTATGAAAGAGACAAGGATCTTAATGAATATGAGGGCAAAGATTTTTCGGATGAGCAGACAGGCAATCTGCAGCTGAAAATCATCGATTATTTTGTGAGTGACAGCATGGAAGAAGCCAGTGATGGAAAAGCAACGGCTGAGGGGCTAAATAAAGATGCCTGGTATTATAACAAAGCATTTGATGATAATGGCAATCTGAAGCCGCAATATTCATTACTGACGGTAGATATGGACATAACAAATACAGGCGATGTCATTCATTATTTATCGACATATCAATCTTTCTTACAGGTATATATTCTGGATGACCAGGGAGAATGGTACTATTGGAATCAGAAAAACCTATGTCTTAGAAAAGATGGAGACAGCTTTGTGGAAATGGGACCAAATAATTATGTGATCTATGATTTGCAGAATGGCGAAACGAAAACGGTACGCTACATATTTGCTGTTCCCAAAGAAGTGTTTGATACCGATCTCCATATTGGCGTATTAGCAACAATTGGGTCTTCTCTGATGGAAACCCATGATGAGGATGCGTATACGATGTGGATGCTTAGAGGAATTCAATGAGAGTTTTGATTCTTCAGCCAAGGAGTATAATCATGAAAAAGCTATTGAAAATTGACTTGAAACGGATTCTTCACAGCAGGCGTTTCTGCATTTTGATATTGGTTGAGATTGCAGTTGTTGTGCTCTCATATGTTTGGAATACATATCCCTATGGACAAACGCTTTGGAATGTGGCGAAACAGCCTTTTGCGGCGGCACCGGAATTTCATGTGAGCTGGCTTGAAGCTTATTATCCTTTTACCTGGTATGATAAATGGATTGGCGCTGGTATGGGGGATTCGATTTTGGACCATTTCTATTTCATTGCGATGCCGCTGTGCGCGGCTTTTGCCATGGGAGACTATGTCACAAAAGACCATACGACAGGATATGTGAAACAAGTGTTCCTGCACGTTGGCAGAAAACAATACTATGCGGAAAAGGGAGTATGCAGTTTCCTTGTTGGTGGAATTACCATTCTGATACCGCTGATTGTTAACATTTTCCTGAATGCTGCTCAGTTTTCTTCTCTTGTACCAATGGTGGAACAGGGATTTGGGGTAGTCGTTCATGGGTATGTATTCAGCAGGCTGTACTATTCCCATCCGTTCATTTATATTCTGATTTATCTTTTCAACAGTTTTATGTATGGCGGTGCATTCTCGGTGCTTGCCTGTGCGGTTGGAATATTTGTTTCCAATGCATTTATTCCTCTTCTGTTTCCGTTTCTGGTCTATTTATTTCAGAATTCTCTGATGACAGCCCTGCAGCATCCTGAATTTGCGTTTGATGCATTGATCACAATGAATCGCGCCGATATCAGTTCTTATCTGTTTTGTCTGCTGGGGGCATTATGTATTCTGGTACCTGGAATTCTGGGACTTGTTTATGCAGGCAGAAATGATGAGACGATCGGATAGGAGGCAGAACAAATGCTGAAGAAAATCATTATTGGTGTTGTGACAGTATTTCTTGCCTTTTGTTCCATTCTGATTGTGAAGCAGCATATTCGTTATCCCCGGGGCACGGAGGTGGTGTATGCAATGCAGGAACCATTTACAATCGGCCCCTTTCAATTGGAAGTGACTGATGTTGAGGGACTTTCATTGACGGAATTTTGTGATTTGTATGACCTGCATATGAAAGAAGAGGACTTTGATGCTTCTTATAATATACAGGTGATCCTGGTCAGACTGCGGGTGACAAATCAATCCGAGAATGAACAGAATGTTCCTTTTTCAGGCGTGATGATCAGCTCACCGGATTATGCCAACAGTATAGAATTATTTTCGGCTATGGATATTAACGATATTGGGCAGGAGGGACTTGTTTTGCAACCGCAGGAAACAAGGGAAATCCTGCTGCCCTATATTGAATATGGTGATAGTTATGGCGTAGCTGAGGGGAGTCTTCTGGATCAGGTTCCTCTGCGTCTGAGTTTCAGGCTCTATCCTGAGAAGACGGTGGTAAAGCTGAATGACCTTTGGTGAAATTATGCATAAAGGAAAAAGTTTTGGGCAGGAAATTTTGAAATTATCATCGCGTGACATCCGCACCGGCATCTATCAGAACAGATGGAAATATCTTTGGGCAATTCCGTTGATTCTCATTTTCTTCTTTAATTTCCGTGAGCATGTCAATGGTTTCTTTAGCTATGGTCCGCATCAGTTTGAACCCAGCTTTATGGATTTCTGCCTGTACCTGTTCAAAGGAAAAGTGTTTACATTGCCGGATCCACATGTAAAGTATGAAATACCAATCATGTGGCTGACGACACAGATGTATGCCCTGTATATCATTGGCAGCTATCCAAGCGATGACAGAACCAGGCTGGGACAGCAGTATCTTCTGCGGTGCACCCATTCGACAAGCTGGTATCTGGCGAAGATGATTTACGGCATTGTTTCGATCGGTTTATTTTATCTGGAAATTCTTGTCATCGCGTTTTTAGTGACAGTTCCAATCTCAAAAGAAGTATTTACAGCACATCCTGATCTTGTGCGGATGTGCTCCAATATCCATCTGGAAAGACATACAGCTTTGGATCTGTACCGGAGCGTCTTTGTGATGCCGTGGCTGACGGCGGAAACGATGGGACAGGCATATATCTTCCTGCAGCTGTTAATCCGGCCCGCCTATGCATTTCTGGCATCACTGTTATATATCCTTTGCTCGGATTTCTATATGTCAAAATTTCTGATCGGGAACTATTCCATGATTGTAAGAAATGTGCAGGAAAACACCTT
>NZ_JALBUR010000062.1:0-4055 GCF_033971865.1 Grylomicrobium aquisgranense
CATTATCCCAGGAGTATAGTTATCCTAGGAAATTCTCAAACACCGAGTAATAACCTAAGGTGCTCTCTGCCTTCTTAAATAATAATACGTCGGCTATACTGAAGCTAGAAAGGAGGCATACATCCATGAATGCCCAAGCCGACAGCACGCAGAGTTTTTCTGATGTCATTGATTCCTTGACGGAGCATTTACGTAGATCGTCCTACTCGGAAGTAACGATCAGCGTAATGAAAAGAACGTTTAAACGGATCGAAAAATTTATTCGGGATAATTCATTTTCTCAGTATTCTACGACCATTGGTGAACAGTTCTTAAAGGAAGTAAATCGAGAATCACATACTCATTCGCATTCTGTGTATTTAAAGAGATGTATTCGATATTTGAATGAATTTATTGGCAGCGGAGCAATTGAAGCATTCACTCCACGAACCTCGAAGCAGCAGATATTGCCAGCCTTTGAAATTCCACTCCAAAGATATCTAGAGGATTGCAGAAATAGAGGCAATAAAGAGAATACAATAGCTTTTAAAGAATTCTACTTACGCCAATTTTTATATCAATGCCAAGTGGATAACTTTTCAACTCTTGAAGATTTGACAGCAGAGGAAGCTGTAAACGCAGCATTATCGCTTAGTAATCGTGGTGCATGGGCAGTTGTCCGTGCTTTTTTATTGCACTTATGTATGGGAGGCGTTTTATTGAGAGACTTATCAACCGTGATTCCGCATTACACAGTTCCTTCCAATATTCCCAGCACCTTCAGCATTGACGAGCTGCACAGAGTTGAAGCTGCAATTGACCGCAATACAGCAATCGGCAGCCGTGATTATGCATTTATTCTAATGTTTACAAGACTTGGAATGCGTGTGGGAGATATTGCACAGCTTGAGTTTGACAGCATTGATTTTAATAGTAAGACGATTCACCTCATTCAGCAGAAAACAGGTGAACCTCTGGCACTTCCTATTCTTCCAGATGTCGAATCAGCCCTTAAGAATTACATTCGACTCTTTAGGCCAAAAAGTACTTTGCCATATGTCTTTCTTCGTGTAAAAGCGCCATATATTCGAATTTCAACCGGTACGGTGAACCACAGATTAAAGGTCTACTTTGATAAGGCCGGAGTTGATATTTCAAATCGGCGGCATGGCCCGCACGCTATCAGAGCATCGCTTGTGACATCAATGATCAACGAAAAGATCCCTTATGATGCAGTTCGGAAAGTTTTGGGACATAAGGATCCGAATGCGATTAAGCATTATGCCAAAATTGATATAGAAAATCTCCGTCAATGTGCTTTAGCTGTTCCACCTCCTTCAGGAAACTTTAAAGCATTTCTGGAAAGCGGTGGTGTTTATGAAAACTGAGAAAACGGTCTTTTCCAGTATATTTCGAAAGGAAATCCAAAGTTATCTTGACCAGATTCAAAGCGCATATAGCAAAAGCTGGTATGAACATAATCGTTCCGTCCTGAAGAATTTTGATTTCTATCTCTCCAGTATTCAGCTGAAGGGAAAAACAATCACTGAGCCAATCGTGACCGAATGGATCAGAGGACTTCATGGTAGCAACCGAACAATTGCGCAATACATAATGATTTCGAGAAAATTCCTTGGGTATCTCCTAGCAGATGGAGACATAGTTTATATTCCGCTTCAGCCGTATGAAAAGCGCAGCTACATTCCCTACATCTTTTCAGATGATGAAATCGAACGGATTTTTACGAATGCGGATTTGTTAAAAAATTCAGACCACACAAGAAAAAACAAGAAAATTCATATTCAGATTGCAATGATTCTGCGTATTCTGTATGGCTGCGGTTTAAGAGTCGGTGAGACGGTGGCATTAAAGGTTAGCGATGTGGACTTCGATACTGGCGTCATTACTCTAAAAGAAGCTAAGAACAGAAAACAGCGATTAGTTCCAATGCATGAAACATTAACTCCCATATTGAAACAATATTGTGCTGCGATGGGAATACTCCATATTCCGACAGCATACCTCTTTCAGACGATCAATCATGAGGAACACATCACTGTCAAGAATGCGAAGTATAAATTTGATGATCTCCTCAATTCAAGCAACATACGAATGCCAGATCGGAAGTTTCATGAACGCGGCCCGTGTCTTCATTGCCTTCGACATATTTTCGCTATCAAATCTTTTGCCAATCTGGAGGCAATAGGAATGCCTCTGAATGACATTATTCCATATATCTCCGTTTACCTTGGCCATGAGAATTTCAAAGCAACTGAACAGTATTTGAAATTCAGTCCTGATCTGTTCCCAGAAGAACTGGATAAATTCGCAGACTTTACAAGCGACATTATTCCGGAGGAAATTTATGAATAAGCCTGGAGGCTCAAAGTTTCTGAACCTGCTTAACTCATTCTTCTGTGATTATCTTCCGATAGGATGTGGAGCAAGCAGAAATACGATCAAGTCTTATAAGTATGCGTTTCAGCTTCTGTTGAGATACATGCACGAGACCAAAGATGTTCCGCCCGATCTGATTACATTTGATATGCTTACTTATGATTGCATTTCCGGTTTTCTGCATTGGCTGGAGACTGAACGGAACTGTTCTGCATCCACAAAGAATCAGAGATTATCAGCACTGCTCTCCTTTTCCGAATATGCGCAGAATAAAGATTTTGAGGCAGCATCTTCTTTTCGAAGCGGTGTCATCAGGATTCCGATGAAAAAACACGCGAATGCACAGCGCGCGATATTTTCAGTAGATGAAGTTAAACATCTGCTTGAGCAGCCGAACTGCCGCAGTGAAATTGGCTACAGAGATAAAGTAATAATGGTTTTAATGTATGGAAGCGCCGCAAGAGCACAGGAAATCTGCGAACTTAGAGTTAAGGACATAACATATTATCCTGACGGCAAAGCAGTAGTTATACTTTCCGGAAAAGGCAATAAGAAGCGCAGGGTTGGCATACCACAGAACTGTGCTGAGATTCTGAAGAATTATATCGTTCACTGCGGCATTAATGATAAGCCAGGAAGTTATGTATTCAAGAGCCAGAGAAATGAAAAAATCAGTGTTTCCTGTATAGAGGAACTCTTTAAAAAGTATGTTAAACAAGCGAAGCAGAGCTATTCGAACCTCTATCTAGAGAAGAGCTATCCACCGCACTCTATGCGGCATACTGCTGCAACGCATATGCTGGAAGCAGGATTACCACTGATCTACATCAAGAACATGCTTGGTCACGTCTCCATTCAGACAACTCAAATCTATGCGTCAATCTCTCAAAAGGCGGCTGACAAATACCTGAAGGAATGGAATAAGAAATGGTTTGAAACATATGACGATCATCGGGATAAAGAATCTGAAAGAATACCTGACTTCTTAAAAGTGTAAAAAATGTTATTCGAGAAGTTACTAACAGTATGTGAAACGATCGCCATAATCTGAAACTCCTTGAATAATCATTTTTCTAAGATAATGTACCCAGCATCCTGCCACTTTGAACTTGGATGGATCCTCTTTCTCCAGTTTGTGATAGGCACCATACCCATCTGTCACCAGAGTGCCGCTGAAGTCCTTCAGAAAATTCTTTGGATTCTCATGTCCTCTGGTTGGACAGTACTGATAGAGAATCACTTTATGCCCAGGTATCTTTGCATTGGTCCGGTATACCCACATATAGGACTTGGATCCTGCTTCCCGGCCATCTCTGATCACCTCAAAGGGTGTCTCATCCGCGTGAAGAAGGCTCTGTTTTGTCATTTCCTGCTTCAGGGCCACACACACATATCTCAGATATTGATCATAGGCACGGATTACCCAGTTTGCCATCACTGCTCTGCTGATATGAATGTCATTCTGCGCATAGGCAGCTTCCAGCCTGTACAGAGGAATGGCATTCACATATTTTGCCGTCAGAATAGAGGCTACCAGGGATGGGGTGGCAATACTTTTTGGAAACATTTCTGCCGGCTTGGGTGCTCTGACAATTGTCTGATTGTCATCTTTGGCATAGACAGCGATATGATAGGTGACTGCTTCAAAAGAAGCTGGTCTGTGTTCCAGCTTATAGATC
>NZ_JALBUR010000063.1:0-3689 GCF_033971865.1 Grylomicrobium aquisgranense
CACCATCTGCAACTGGCCTGACAATTGATTGAACAGGAACAGGGGGCTTTCCCCTGTTTTTTGGATGGGATTGTTTTCGCAAGATGACATGCTGGCATTTACCGCCGGCATGGGCAGGTGATATAATAAAAACGCTAAGAAGGAGGAGTTTCTTTACAATGTCTAAGGTTACTGTGAAAGATCTGGACGTAAGAGGCAAGCATGTCATTGTACGTGTTGACTTCAACGTTCCGCACAAGGGCAGCGTCATTACGGATGACAATCGTGTCCGTGCAGCTCTGCCTACGATTCAATATCTGACTGAGAATGGTGCAAAGGTTCTGCTGCTGAGCCATCTGGGCAAGATTAAGACGGAAGAGGACAAGGCCAAGAATGACATGTCCATCGTCGCTGACTGCCTGGCTAAGCTGCAGAGTGCTCCGGTGAAGTTTGTCAATGCGACAAGAGGACCTGAACTGGAGAATGCTGTCAAGGAGCAGGCTGAGGGTACGATCGTTCTGATGCAGAATACCCGTTATGAGAAGGGTGAGACAAAGAATGATCCGGAGCTTGGCAAGTACTGGGCTTCCCTGGGCGATCTGTTCGTTGAGGATGCTTTTGGCTCTGTGCACAGAGCACACGCTTCCACTGTTGGTATCCCGAGCAATCTGCCGAAGGACTGCAGTGCTGTAGGTTTCCTGGTTGAGAAGGAGCTCAATGTTCTGGGCAAGGCTCTGAATGATCCGGCCCGTCCGTTTGTTGCAATTCTGGGCGGTGCCAAGGTTTCCGACAAGATCGGTGTCATTGAGAACCTGCTGAAGATTGCTGACAAGGTCATCATCGGCGGCGGCATGTCCTATACATTCTCTGCTGCACAGGGCGGCAAGGTTGGTACTTCTCTGCTGGAAGCCGACAAGGAAGATCTTGCAAAGGAATTCATGGAAAAGGGCAAGGGCAAGCTGTTCCTGCCGGTAGATACGGTTGTTGCCAATGACTTCGACAATCCGACTGATGTCAAGACTGTCAAGGCTGGTGAGATTCCGGATGGCTACATGGGACTGGATATCGGCCCTGAGACAGTAAAGCTGTTCCAGAAGGAACTGGCTGGTGCCAAGACCGTATTCTGGAATGGTCCGATGGGTGTGTTTGAGAAGCCTGCATTTGCAAAGGGCACAGAAGCTGTCTGTGAGACACTGGCTGGCCTGGAAGGCGCTACAACCATCATCGGCGGCGGCGATTCTGCTTCTGCAGCCAAGAACCTTGGATTTGCGGACAAGTTCTCCCACATTTCCACTGGCGGCGGTGCTTCGCTTGAATTCATGGAAGGAAAGGAGCTCCCGGGAGTCGCTGTGATTCCTGAGAAGTAAGGATATGGCAAGAAGACCTATTATCTTTGGTAACTGGAAGATGAATAAGACACCTTCTGAAGCACTTGAGTTCTTCAAGGGCATGGAAGGTTATGTAACAGGCAATGAAGCTGCCGAGTATGGTATCGGTGCTCCGTTTGTTGATCTGGACGTTGCTGTTAAGAATGCAGGCGCCATCAAGGTTGCTGCAGAAAACTGCAACGAGAAGGACAGCGGTGCCTATACAGGTGAGGTCAGTGTGCCGATGCTGAAGGAAGTTGGCATCACATACTGCATCATCGGTCATTCTGAGAGACGTACATACTATGCTGAGACAAGTGCACACTGCGCTGCCAAGGCAAAGAGACTGTTCGAGGCTGATATTACCCCGATCCTGTGCGTTGGTGAGACCGAGGCCGAGTATGATGCCGGCAAGACTGCTGAAGTTCTCAAGACTGAGCTGACAGAGAGCCTGGCTGGTCTGAGTGCTGATGAAGTCAGCAGAATGGTCATTGCGTATGAGCCGATCTGGGCAATTGGTACTGGCAAGAGCGCTGATGTCAATACAGCTGAGTCCTGCTGCAAGCTTGTCCGTGATACGGTCAAGGGCCTGTATGATGAGGCTACTGGTGAGGCTGTCCGCATCCAGTATGGCGGATCCGTCAAGCCGAACAACATCCGTGAGTATATGGCCTGCGCTGATATCGATGGCGCATTGATCGGCGGTGCTTCTTTGAAGGTTGATTCCTTCAAGCAGCTCGTTGATGCGACTAAGTAAGGTTTCTACAGGATTCTTTCCTGGAAACAATAGGTACTGATTAAGGAGGAAATATCTAGATGCCTAATTTTATTGATCCGATTGCTGAAGTTCATGCACGTGAGGTTCTTGATTCCCGCGGCAACCCTACTGTTGAGTGCGAGATTACAACTGAGTCTGGTGCATTTGGCCGTGCGATTGTACCTTCCGGTGCTTCTACTGGTGAAAGAGAAGCTCTGGAGCTTCGTGATGGCGATAAGTCCCGTTTCGGTGGCAAGGGCGTTCTGAAGGCTGTTGCTAACGTTAACGAGAAGATTGCACCGGCTGTCATTGGCCTGAATGTCTTCGATCAGCCGCTGATTGATAAGACCATGCTGGATCTCGATGGCACAGAGTTCAAGAGCAACCTGGGTGCAAATGCTACTCTGGCTGTTTCTCTGGCTGCTGCTCATGCAGGTGCTGATTCCTGCGGTCTGCCGCTGTACAAGTACATCGGTGGTACAAATGGCAAGGTTCTGCCTGTTCCGATGATGAATGTCCTCAATGGCGGCAAGCATGCTGATTCTGCTGCTGACTGCCAGGAGTACATGATCATGCCAGTTGGTGCCAAGAACGTTCATGAGGCTGTCCGCATGGGTGCTGAAGTATTCCATGAGCTGAAGAAGGTCCTCAAGAAGTATGGCTACAACACAGGTGTTGGTGATGAAGGCGGCTATGCACCGGATTCCATCAAGGGCGGCAATGGTCCGCTGGAGACTCTGGGCAATGAAGGCCCTCTGGCTCTGATGAAGGAAGCTGTTGAGGCTACTGGCTACAAGCTGGGTGAAGATATCTGCTTCGCTATGGATCCGGCTTCTTCTGAGTTCTACAACGAAGAGACTGGCAAGTATGAGCTGAAGAGATCCGGCGAAGGCGAGAAGACATCTGAAGAGATGATCGAGATGTATGAGAAGTGGGTTGAGAAGTATCCGCTGATCTCTCTGGAAGATGGCCTTGCTGAGAACGACTGGGATGGCTGGGTGAAGCTGAGAGAGAGACTCGGCGACAAGATCCAGCTGGTTGGCGATGACCTGTTTGTTACCAACACTAAGTTCATCAAGAAGGGTATTGACCTGCATGCAGCCAATGCCGTTCTGATCAAGCTCAACCAGATCGGTACTCTGACAGAGACACTGAACGCTATCGAAATGGCTAAGGAAGCTGGCTGGACAGCTGTTGTTTCCCACCGTTCCGGTGAGTCCGAGGACACCACAATTGCAGACCTCGTTGTTGCTACAAATGCCGGCCAGATCAAGACAGGTTCCATGAGCCGTACTGACCGTATTGCCAAGTACAACGAGCTGATGAGAATTGAGGAAGAACTCGGTGATGTTGCTGAATACCGTGGCAAGAAGGCTTTCTACAACGTCAAGGAACTCTCCAAGTAAGCATCATTGATCATCTGATTCATAAAAGGGAAGCTCATGTGCTTCCCTTTTTGCTGTAGTGTGTCGGGCATGGCACACATCTAGCCTGCAATAGAGGCAGGCCGCGGGTATTTGTCGCCAAGCGAAGTGAACTACCAGCCGAGGGTGAATAACCCAGAGCGAAAGCAGTAGCTAGCATAT
>NZ_JALBUR010000064.1:0-3508 GCF_033971865.1 Grylomicrobium aquisgranense
TGTTAATGCTCTAACGGAATGACCTGTTTCTGCTTTCTTATGTTGTCCGGAAACTGCTCATTTTCATGTCACATTCATTCACGGCCATAAAACAGCCCGGTCATTGCCGGGCTTATGTTATCTGATAGGTTTTAGTGCACCTGAGTAGATGTTGGGATGACCATCTGTCCTGCGGCCTCTGGCACAGTCGTGCAGTTTTCTGAGATACCCAGGTTCTTCAAAGGGATCAATGCCGTCACGGTCATTAAGGATATAGGCCTCAATTCCGAGCCGGCAGTACTGGGGATACAGGGCATCATAGATTTCTATTCTCATGTTTTCTTTGCCATATGCATTCATATACTTCAAGAGAAGTCTTCTCAATGCCACGATTTCCAGATTCTGGTCTTTCAGTTCATCGATCAGATCGTCAATCGTGATCTGGTAGTCCGCCGCCTGAGCCTGCAGGAGGCAGTCAGCGTAATCGTCATCCGATCTGTATCTCTTCATGTTTATCTCCAATATTAAGCATTTCGTGCTGACTGACATGCAATACCATGTGCTCATCTATCAGTTTCTGGTTCTGCTGGCTGGCATAGATCAGTGTTTTCTCACAGATGCGGTTGATCATGCGTGGAATGCCAGTGGAACCTTTATAGATTTCCTCGACTGCCTTATCCGTAAACAGTGCATTTTCGATACCGGCATAGCGGAGATTGGATTCAATATACTTTTCTGTCTGGGACAGATCCAGATGGGACAGAACGCAGGTAATATCGATTCTCTGCCGGATAGCCGCATAGTGTTTAAAGCGCAGCTTGGTGTCCCATAATTCGTTCTGTCCAACCAGTATCAGGGCCATCTGGCTTTCAGAATCAAAGTTGGAGTTCAGCAGGAAACGGAATTCTTCCAGTGTTTCTTTCTCGAGAAGATGCGCCTCATCCAGCACACAGATGACCTTTCTATGTTCTTTGGTACGGATGATTTCCACCTGTTTCTGCAGAAGCTTTTTGGCATCGCCGCGGTAGAAGCCGGCTTCCAGGCCAAGCTGGTCCAGCAGGTTCTTATACAGCCACTTTGGCGTGAGCTTGGAATCAGACACATAGAGCAGAAGGTATTTATCCTTTGGCAGTCTGTCGTTGAATTTTCGGATCAATGTAGACTTGCCACACCCGGCATCTGAAGTCAGTACTACGAACAACTGGCGGTCGGCCGCATAGTCCAGTCTTCCCAGCGCTTCTTTCATGGATGGAGATTCGTACAGCTGGTCTGTTGGTATATTTCTTACAAATGGCGTTCTTGCCATTCCAAATGCTTTCTCGTACACGGTCACTCACCATCCTTTCCATAACTGCTGTAGGAAATCGCATCTGCCAGTTTCTGCTGAGATTCACTGTACTTCTTCTCTATGACATCCAGCAGTCTGGAAGTGTCAGGCTTCTTTTCAGTCATGGATTCCGGAATAACCGGATCAGGAGCACAGTACTCCGGAATGGAGACTGGCATTGCCTTGAATGGTGTAATGCCGTCATACCCGATATAGATCTCCATGTCTGCCTTGGGATCATAGCTGATCTCTACCCTGGCTCCGATGAGGGAGGAACCGGCTTCGTATTTTCTTCCTTTGAAGCTGATCAGCCCGCCGCGATCAACTTTACGGGTTTCATGGTACATAAAGGCATGGGCAACTACATCCCGGTCAAGGAAGGTAAGCTGTCTGGTATCCCGTTTCCATTCCTGCTCCGGGCTGATGCCTTCCGGCGGTACCGGTCTGTTTAATGACTGATAGTATTCCCGGATGCCTTCGTGTGGTTTCTTGTGATAGTAGCCATCCAGAAAGACTGCCCACAGCCGGTTGATCTCGGTAAGACTGTCAATTTTCTTCAGCTTGATCTCGGCAATAAAAGAGTCAACGACCTGATGAAACTTCTCAATCTTGCCTTTTGATTTTCCGCTGAACGGCTTGGCACGGATCAGCTGGATGCCAAGCATTGCACAGCTTGTGGTCAGTTGGTGGGAGATATACACGCTGCCATTGTCGGTATAGCATCTGTCAAAGTAGCCGCACTTCAGCACCGCTTTGCGGAATACATCTGTAACGGCATATTCATCCTGTTCTTCATACCATTCCGAGGCAAGAAGATAACGGGAGTGGTCATCAATAATGGATGACAGATAGGCAGTCTGTTTCCTTCCATTACTGCGGATCATGATGCCAACACCATATTTGATGTCTGCCTGGGCAAGCATCATCCGATGAGGCTTACAGAAGCGTTTGGCCGCATTAATGCTTTTCTGATCCTCCCTGTACTTCTTCATCTGCGCTTCGCCAAAGCCTGCATTATAAAGGTAGCGCTGCAGGGTAGATCGCTTCAGCACACCTTCCGGAACTTTGTGCTCACCCTCAAGAATATAGATAATCTGATTGATGGACCTGGAAGGAACTTCTTTCTTCAGAATGATGGCTTCCTGGACCAGATCCTGAAAATTTTCCGGCAGAAGTTTTGTGGCATATCCTTCTCGTGCCTGAGGTTTCAAACCCGAAAAGCCCTCCTGGCGGAAGGCACATTCATAGCGGCGGATAGTACGCACTGAAAGATCACTGTCAGCCGCAATTTTATTACGGACCTCCAGCTTTTTTGCCTGATCCAGGGTCTCGTCCAGTAATGGCGAGATCATCTGGAACCTTTTCAGTGCCTCTTTGTCCTGCCAGCTCTGTACAGCTCTTTGATTCATGATGAAAATCCTCCTTTTCAGGAGAGGATAAACAATTTTCATCCGTGTCACAGGACAAATCAGGTGCAGATTTGCGAGGCAGCGAACAGCCTGTATTGCAAAGACAGCGGACAATTTCGGAAAGCCAGCCATCAGTGAGTTTCCTGAAATGATCTAGTAATGAATCGACGGATTTCTTAAGCTCAGGAATAAAACCGCCGTTTCCTGCCTGAATCGAATTTAACAGTCCTTCAATCTGCGTTTTGGATTCCCTGAGCCAGGTTTTCCATCTATGGAAAGTTTTCTCGCAGGGCAGTGCTTCGAATGCGGGGTCATCAATGCCTACAGTACCATCTGAACATTCTTCAATGACGGTTGATACATAATGCCTGAAAGGAACCAGAAAGTCTGGCAGCTCTCTGTGAAGCCTGTGGCAGGAAGGATTTGTGCACTTCAGCCGCCGAATGAGATAGGCGCTTATTTTATCGTTGTAATAGCGTCCATAACGCTTTACTGAATCTCGATAGACCAGTTCATGGCTGCATTCAGGGCAAGGAACAGTTTCATTACTCTCGACCAAAAAGAGTTTCTGACTTTTCGTTGCCGTCCTTATCTTTTTTGACTATTTTCTTTATTTCAACAAGCTCGTAATCTGTTATACTAATCACGGTTTGGTGACCAGCCTCAGAGAGTATTATCCGCAAGATAACAAAAGACTCTGAGGTTTTTTCCTTTCTAACTGGTGACATTATAAAAAGCAGATCAGTGACAATCAATCTGATCTGCGAATGGTCATTTCGTGAGAGGCGTAACA
>NZ_JALBUR010000065.1:0-2755 GCF_033971865.1 Grylomicrobium aquisgranense
TCCTCTAAGAGCTGAACAAAAAAGAAGCTGAGTCCTGAAGAATAACATTATTATTCTTCATCCAGCTTCTTAACTTAACGGGTCAAAATCTCAATATCACTTTCATGAGCTTATCTTAATGACATTGAGCGTTCAAGGAGATCTTTTATTATGCTCATCTTTTTGCTTCCTTCCCTTACATTGATATTATAGATTATGTGACGGAATATGCAGTGGTTTTCTGCATATTTATGCGGTTTTCTGTGCTTTTCTGAATCTCGTTCAAATTGTCCAAATTGCCTATGATAGTCTGATACCGTGGAGATCAGCATTGAAAGAGCTGGTCTCTTTTTGCTATGGATGATGATGTGATCAGAGTGCCAGATAGTGAAGATGAAAGCCGTGAAGCTTTGCGCGGTCTGGATCAGCTGTACACCTGCACCTGTACGAACTGCGAGGCAAGGTGCTGGGACACCGGACACATGCGCAGCTGCCGACCATACCGCTGGTAGTGGAGAACTCAGAAGGCTTAAACGCCAGATCTCATCTGGTGATCTGGCAGCATTGCAGGAGTTACGGTGCCAGATCTGGGCAGTTGTCAGTATACGCATTGCAAAAAGGTATTGCGGACGGTATTGCTGATCAGTATGTTCTCATTCAGGTGCTGGATGGTGCATTTTGTGAGAACTATCAGGAAGTGGCAAACGCATCACAGATAGCACTAAAGGCCGCAAATCGGGCTGCAGGAAATGACATGTATTCAACACCATTTCATGAAATGTATCATTGTAAACAAGCTCAGGACTACGAAGCAAAGTATGGCAAAATAACAGCAGACAATTACTCTGAGTATATCAGAGAGCTGCGAGCAGAGTGCAAACAAAGACTTGACAAGGCTGGCATCACATCTGAAAATGCAAATGAAATTAGTGAATATGCAGGAAAGATGTATTCTCATGATGCATATGATGAAGTAGAAGCCGAATATAAAACACTATTGGCATTAAGGAAGTGATTGAAAATGATCCTACGGTTCCCTGAAGAGATTAAAAGATTAGAGGATATTTATAAGCCATATATGAATGGTGCTCACTTAAGAGATGATGCTCCACAAGAAGCAAAGGATGCTTTCAAAAAAGAGGGAGACTGGATTCATGAGCAGTATCGCAAAGCTGGGATGGAATAAGACATCGCATCTGCGGTGATTTTTAGAATGATAATTGTATATGGCCAAAGATGATTATTACTCGATAGCAGCCACGATCTTGGTGTATCTGTATGCAAGACTGAAAGGAAAGCATACAGATGCACCTGATGAATACATTCATGAAAACTCCAAGGAGTTTCCAATCAGCAGGGAATACCTGTATTTTGTTATCAATGAGGTGCATGATCATGGCTATGTCAAAGCTACAGTGATCACAGATATGAATGGTGATCCTGTCCTCATTTCAATGGTCAGCCTAAGAATTACTCAGGAGGGTATTGATTTCCTGCAGAACAATTCCGTAATCAGGAAGATCATCAATACAATCCCGTTGACAGCATCGATATTTGAATTGTTTCAGTAAGCGTCCGTGAAGGATGCTTTTTTGATGGAGGATACATGAAGCTGCAGAGCATACCGGATTGCATCTCGATTTGTGGGATCAAGTTTAAGATCGAGCAGGTTAGTTGCGTTAACAAAGGAGATGGCGGGTACACACTCGGAAAGATCGATTTTTCAACAGATGTTATTCAGCTTGATGCAGACCTTCCTGAAGACAAGAAGCTTCAGGTTCTGATTCATGAGATCCTTCATGCTGTGTTTGACCTGACTGGTAATCAGGAGATTGGCGATGACGAAAAAACAGTACATGGCAGAAGGCATCAAAGAAGGTCCTCAAAGATGATCATGCACAGCATATTCATGCGCACTGCAACTGCACATTTGCTGTTGCATTCAACGAAGCACAGAAGCATGCCTATGATTATGTTTATGACCCAGATAAATATCTGGAGATGTATAACAATGCAGATGGGTCAACGCCAGATGCTAAGATCAGGGAGATCAGACGACAGGTCTACCCTGACATAGCAGAAGCAAGAAACAGGAGAAGAAGAAAATTATATCAAGAAAAGAACCAACGTTCTTTGCCTTCACAATTACCATTTGTCTTTGCTGGAGAGCAGCTATATATACCTGAAGGTGCAGAAATAGAACACCCGGTTACAATAGCTGGAAATGGGGCAAAAACAGAAATTAGACACATCAATGATCTGATAGCTATGTTTGGAGGCACTAAAGAAGAATGGAAAAAGAGAGCCGGCAAAGTAGTCAGCGATAGATTTGTAATAGATGTTCATTGGTATGAAAAGCAAGATGGTATAATACATCTAGAAAAGGTCAAGGAGGTAATTTCCAAATGAAATTGAAATATATTGGTGAAACATTCTATGGCGGTCTTGGACTTACAAACGGGAAAGTCTACGAAACCTCTATTGACAAGTCTGGCATGTATCGGGTTATTGATGATAGCGGTGAAGATTACTTATACTCGCCAACTAATCCAGCTCCTCTTGATGGCAGTTCTAAGGGTGGCAGATGGGAAAGAGTTGAAAAATAGCTAAGACATTGAATGAAGATGATAAGCGGGCGGAAATGTCCGCTTTTCATAGTGTGTCGGGCATGGCACACATCTAGCCTGCAATAGAGGCAGGCCGCGGGTATTTGTCGCCAAGCGAAGTGAACTACCAGCCGAGGGTGAATAACCCAGAGCGAAAGCAGTAGCTAGCA
>NZ_JALBUR010000066.1:0-2729 GCF_033971865.1 Grylomicrobium aquisgranense
CTTTGATATACATGATTCTACATAGAAATGACGCTGCTGAATAAGTTTTGGTAAAGATAATACAAAAGAAAACAAAAAAGGCCCATAACAGAGCTAATTCACATTAGCAACTGTTACAGGCCCTTTTTATAATGAGTCAGGCAGATTAAATCCGCTGAGTGAGTACCATTCTATTCTGGATCGTATTCTGCCGCATTTTCAACGTGGCTTGAGATGGGGAGGCGTGCTGCTGATGCGCAATATGGATAAAGTGAGGATGGTTGAATTTCCTCAGCATGGAGATGAAAGAGGACATCTTGTCATTGTCGAAGGAAACCAGGATATTCCTTTTGAAATCAAACGTGTTTTCTATATATATGGATCTGAAAAAGGCGTTGTCAGAGGCTGCCATGCCAACCGAAAGTCAGAATTCGTATTAATCAATGTTGCCGGGACGAGCAAGGTAAAAGTCAAGGATGGCAAGGGCAATGAGGCAATTTACTGTCTGAACAGGCCGCATACCGGCATCTATCTTCCGAGCATGGTCTGGAAAGAAATGTATGACTTCAGTGCAGATTCGGTATTGCTCGTGCTGGCTAGTACGCATTATGATCCGGATGAGTACATCCGGGATTATGATGCATTTTGTGAAGAAATCAATTATATGGGGGATTGAGTTGTGAAGGTCCTGGCTAATAATTTAAAGCGGCAGTATGATCTGCATGCGAATGAATATGAGAAAAAGGCAGTCGATGTACTCCGGTCTGGCTGGTATATCTTAGGCAAAGAAGTTGATGCCTTTGAGCATGAATGGGCAGATTATATCGGCACAAAGTATTGTGTTGGTCTTGCGTCTGGTCTGGATGCTCTGTGGATTACGTTCAGGCTTCTTGGCATTGGCAAAGGCGATGAGGTGATTGTATCTTCTAATGCCTATATCGCCTGTGTGATGGGAATTTCCATCAATGGTGCAACACCGGTTTTTGTGGAGCCTGATCAATATGACAATATTGATGCAGACAAAATTGAAGCTGCCATTACTGACAAAACAAAAGCAATTCTGGCTGTACATCTGTTTGGACAATCCTGTGATATGGATAAAATCGGTGCAATAGCAGAAAAATATCATCTTCAGATAGTTGAGGACTGCGCGCAGAGCCATGGCAACAAATGGCATGGAAGAAAGACAGGTACATTTGGTATTGTAAGCTGCTTCTCTTTTTATCCTACGAAAGGCTGTGGTGCCTTTGGGGATGCTGGCTGTATCTGCACAAATGATAAAAAGCTTGCTGAAGATTTCAAAATGTTCCGTAACTATGGAAGCAGAGTTCACTATCATAATGAAGTTGTAGGTGCAAACAGCAGGCTGGATGAGATTCAGGCAGGACTGCTGAGAGTAAAGCTGAAGTATCTGGATCATTTTAACGAAGAGCGAAACCAGCTCGCTAATCGATATTATCAGGGGATTTATAATCCGCTGGTCATTTTGCCAAAAGTCCGTCCTGGAGCGGATTCTTCCTGGCATCAGTTTGTTATTCATGTGCCAGGATATCGTGATGAGCTGATGCAGTATTTAAAAGATAACGGTATTGGTACGATCATTCATTATCCGATTCCTCCGCATCTGTCTGAAGCATATCAGTATCTTGGTTTCCATAGAGGAGACTTCCCGATTGCAGAAAAAGATGCGGATGAGGTTCTTTCAATTCCGATTTATAACGGTATGACAGAAGACGAACAGAATTATGTCATTGAGAAGATCAATTCTTTTCACCCAGGTAAATAATTATGCAGCATCATTATTATGCAATGAACGATTCCTGCAAAATCGTTCCACTTACAAAAGAATATATAGAAAATCTGCGGATATGGAGAAATAATCCGGATCTATCTAAGTTTCTGCGGCCTATTCCTTATATTACAGAGGAAGCAGAATTAAGATGGTTTGAAGATTACTTGTCTGATCCTGGAACATATTTTTTTGCAGTAATTGATCGTAAGCTGAATAAAATGATTGGATCTGTGGCTCTATATCATGTACAAGACCAGTCATGTGAACTTGGAAAAATTGTGATTGGAGACAGACAGTCACATGGAAAAGGATTTGGATATCAGGCAGTTCTTTTAGCAATATGTGTTGGCATCCAGGCGTTATCAATTCATCATTTTTCGCTTGATGTCCATACAGAGAATCTTGCGGCGCTTTCTATTTATATAAGGGCCGGTTTTCTGATTACAGGGAGTCATGATTTTATGCGCGGTGGCAAAGAGCTTGAGATGAAAATCGACAAGCAAAGATTTACAGCATGCAATCCTGACTGGAAAAGCGTGATTGTTGGCAATTATGATGAAAGTAAATAAAAAAAGGAAAGAAATCAGCAGTTATGAAATTATCTATCATTATTCCGGTTTACTATAATGAGTTGAACTTACAGCCGTTATATAAGGATATTAAAGAAAAAGTGATCGATGTCATTGACTATGATTATGAAATTGTCATGGTGGATGATGGCTCCAAAGATAACAGCTGGGAAGTTATGAAGGCTTTGGCTGAGCAGGACGATCACGTCAAGCTGTATCATCTGTCAAGAAACTTTGGCTCTCATGCGGCAATCTTATGTGGTTTAGACAATATGTAAAAGCCCTCCATTAACTTGTGTGTTCGAGGATCATCCCGCATACTTGTTATTGGCTCAATAAAGAGATGGGGAAGTTGCCTCATCCAAGAAAGGAAGGCCTTTACATGATAG
>NZ_JALBUR010000067.1:0-2687 GCF_033971865.1 Grylomicrobium aquisgranense
TATCAGATAACATAAGCCCGGCAATGACCGGGCTGTTTTATGGCCGTGAATGAATGTGACATGAAAATGAGCAGTTTCCGGACAACATAAGAAAGCAGAAACAGGTCATTCCGTTAGAGCATTAACAGCTTAACATCGTGCAACTGCTGTATAAGAAAACTTCAGGAAACCAATCTCCTGAAGTTTTTCTTTTTGATCATGATTGTTTACTTCTTGAGCTCTTCGATCAGCATCTCGGCAGCCTTGTCTACCGGTACATCGACCTTTTCACCGGTTCTTGGCTTGAGCTCAACCATGCCGTCCTTGATGCCGCGGCCAACCGTGATGCGGTAAGGAATACCGATCAGATCCATGTCCTTGAACTTGACGCCAGGTCTTGTGTCACGGTCATCCAGCAGTACTTCCACACCGGCTTTTTCCAGCTGCTCATAAAGCTTTTCAGCAGCCTCATTCTGAGCTTCATCCTTGGTTGAGATGATGATGATTGCTGCCTGATAAGGGGCAAGATCCTTCGGCCAGTTAATGCCGTTTTCATCCGCATTCTGTTCAGCCAGGGCAGCCATGGCACGGGCCGGACCGATGCCATAGGATCCCATCCAGACATACTGCAGCTGGTTATTGGCATCCAGATACTGCAGATCCAGGGCCTTGGAATATTTGGTACCAAGCTTGAAGGTATTGCCGACTTCAATGCCGTGGGCGAAGTGGATACGGCCGCCGCAGTTCGGGCAGATGTCACCTTCCATGATATTGCGCAGATCCGCAAAGGCTTCTGCCTTGAAGTCCTTGAGATTGACATTGCAGTAATGATAGCCGGTCTTGTTAGCACCAACAATGAAGTTCTGCATGTATTTGACTTCTTCATCAGCATAGACCGGGCAGTCAATGCCGATCGGGCCGGCAAAGCCAACTTCCGCATGTGTGACTTCTTCCACAACAGAAGGGGAGGCCAGTTCTACTTCTGCGGCTTTCAGGAACTTTCTCAGCTTGGTTTCATTGACATCACGGTCACCGCGTACCATCACAGCCACCGGCTTGCCATCCACTGAATAGACCAGTGTCTTGACAAACTTCTTGGCCGGCAGATGGAAGTGGTCCGCAACTTCTTCAATTGTGCGGGAATGCGGTGTGGCTTCCAGCACAAGCTCTTTTTCTTCTTCTTTTTCCGCAGGAATTTCTGGCTTGCATGGAGCCACTTCAATGTTGGACGCAAAGTCACAGGAATCACACAGCACCAGTGTATCTTCACCCATCGGTGCAAGGGCCTGGAATTCTTCGGAGAGCAGGCCGCCCATGACGCCGGTGTCAGCACGGACAATGACATAGTTGAGATGCAGACGGTTCATGATGTTCTTGTATGCATTGAACTGTTTCTGATATGCCACATCCAGACCTGCTTCATCCTTGTCGAATGTATAGGCATCCTTCATGATGAATTCACGCACACGGATCAGGCCATAGCGCGGTCTTGGCTCATCACGGAACTTTGTCTCAAACTGATACAAGGAGAAGGGCATGTCCTTATAGGAGCGGATCTGCATCTTGGCAGCAATGGCAAACAGTTCCTCATGGGTCGGACCCAATACGTAGTTCTGTCCCTTGCGGTCTTTCAGCGAGAACATGTCATGGCCAAAGCCTGCACGTCTGCCGGAGGCAATATAGATATCTTCCGGGATCAGCGCCGGCATCAGCAGTTCCTGGCAACCGGTCTTGTCCATCTCATCCCGGATGATGTTCATGATCTTCTGCATGATCCGCCATCCCATCGGCAGCATCATATAAATGCCAGCCGAGCTCTTCTTGATGAAGCCGCCGCGGACAAGCAGATTCGAAGAGATCGAATCTTCATCCTTGGCATCTTCACGCAGAGTAAAAAAATAACTGTTCTTTAAACGCATAATTCTTATCCTCTTATAACCTCGGCAATTATAGCATAGACACTGCATTCTTTGGCCTGCGTTTGGTGCTTTATGGCACATGCGGTACATAGGAAATTAAAATATTCGTTAGGTACCTATTGAATCATCAAGATGGTTGCTGTATGATCTGTCCTGTCATTTGATAGGTACCTATGGATAAGGAGGATATATGAAAGAAGAAAAGGAAAGAGGCGTGCACCCGTGTATCGATGAACAGGCACATCGGCTGATTCATGAGATCCGGATGTACGCTGATATCCTGAACGATCGGCGCGGTCAGCGGCCGGCACAGAACCGGGTATTGTTTCTGCTGCACCGCTATGGTGCCATTACCCAGAAGCAGCTTCAGCAGCACATGCAGATCCAGCAGGGATCGCTGTCTGAGCTGCTTGGCAAGATGGAAGCCAGCGGCCTGATTACCAGATCCCGCGATTCCAAAGACAAACGGCAGGTCATCCTGCAGCTCAGTGAGAAGGGCATTGCCGTTGAGCATGCCAATCATGATCAGGTGATGGCCGAGAACAATGAAATGTTTTCCGTGCTCAGTAAACAGGAACAGAAGGAGCTGGAACGAATGCTGAATGCATTGATTATAGATTGGAAAGAAAAACATCCGGACGCATTCCCGGAGGATCATTGGCAGACGCTATTTTCAAAGATTTAGTTGATGAGGCTGTAAACACCAAAATATCATGAGCTATATGCCTCATAGAGGTTAATTGGCATTTTAAGCTTTGGGATCTCCGCACAGGTAAATGGAATCTGTTC
>NZ_JALBUR010000068.1:0-2484 GCF_033971865.1 Grylomicrobium aquisgranense
TGCAAATTCCGGTTCGTCGGTACATGTCTTCCGCTAAAACCGGTGCATTTATGTTGAATTGACGGTGCGGGCGCGTCGCTTTAACGGTGCGCCTTTTATTATGGTTGTGTAGTTTGATGAAAGGAGATTACAATGCAAAACTACACTACCATTATGGGCATTATCCGTATGAGACAGCAGGGTCTCTCATACCGGCAATGCCACGATCGCTTCAAGGTCGGAAACAGTACTATCACCCTGCTCATGGCCAGATACCAGGACCTTGGCTTATCCTTGACAGACCTGGAGAAAATGGATCCCCAAAAGGTTGTCCAGGCGTTCTATCCACCGAATGAAAAACGGCGCAAAGATGTTCCGCTGCCTGACTTCAAGAAGATCCATGAACGTCTTATGGAGAAAGGAAGTAAAGCCAACCTGTTCTTCCTCTGGACCGAGTATAAGCAGGACAATCCCAACGGCTATCAATATTCGCAATTTGCGGAATACTACCACCGCTATGTCGAGCAAAACTTCGGAAGCCAGGATGTCTCCATGGCTGTCGAACGTATCCCTGGTGAGAAGGTATTTATCGACTGGGTCGGTGACCAACCGGAAATCATTATGAATCCAGAATCAGGTGAGCTTCAGAAAGTTCATGTATTCGTCACGACGGTTGGAGTGAGCAGTTATCTATTCGCCGAACTGTTTCCTAACGAGCAACTGCCGAACTTTATGAAAGGCACTAATGATGCCCTGGCATTCTATGATGCGGTTCCGAAATATTTAGTCCCTGATAATGCGGCTACAGCGGTTACCAAGCACACAAAGGATGTTTTGCTTATTAACAGCACTTATCAGGATCTTGAGAGTTTCTATGACACCATTATTCTCCCACCACCCGCCTATAAGCCAAAAGGAAAACCAACTGTGGAAAAACATGTTCAGCTTCTTGAAACATGGCTTTTGGAAAAACTGAAGGAGAATGTTTACAGCAGCTTTGCCAGCGCCAATGAGGCCTGTAAAAAGATAATAGCGGACATCAATGACAGGAAGCCAACTGGTTGGGAACATTCCCGTAAAGAGATGTTCGAGCTCTACGATAAGCCGCAGATGAAGAAACTTTCCGACGGCGCCTTCACAACCTGCGACTATGTAGCGTTTGATCATATCCCAGCAAACTATCACTTACCATATGATGGCCACTACTACTCTGTATTGTACACGTACTATAACAGGCCAGCCATTTTGAAGGCTACTATGACAGAAATCCGGATCTGTGATGAAAACAACAGACTTCTCTGCACTCACCCAAGATCTTACAAGAAATTTCCGAAATACATCACTAACGATGAGCATATGTCGCCAGAGCACCGCTTCTATAAAGAAGTAAACATGCATGATGGTGATTATTATCGCAGATGGGCATCGGCGATCGGAAAGGATATGTTTACACTGATTGATACCGTCCTCCATAGCTCCAAGCACGAAGAGCAGAGTTACAATTCGTGCAACGGCATTCTTCACATGTGCGACGGAAAATCAAAGGTTATTGTCAATATGGCTGCACGCAAATGCATAGAGCTTAACAGCTGTAAGTATTCATACTTCAAGAGAATTCTTAATGACATTCTGAATAACGGAGGCAGGCCTTCTGGAGATTCTCTTCCGGAACATAAGAACATCCGTGGAAAGGACTTCTACAAATGACCGACCGCAGAATCCTTGAAAGTACGGAAGAGCTTTGCATGAAGTTAAGACACATGAAGCTATCGGGCATGGCTGATGAACTTGAGCGTCAGAATAATGACCCTAATCACGACCTTGTTTCATTTGATGAACGCTTGAACGGCATTATCAACGCTGAGTGGAATCTTAGATATAACAAGAAGCTCAACCGCTTCATCAAGAAAGCCACTCTCCGATATCCTGAAGCTGACCTTGACGACAGTATTTATAATCCCGCCCGTCAGCTGGATACCGATACCATTGAACGCCTGTCCAAGTGTTCCTGGATTGAGGAAGGAAGAAACCTTCTCGTTACAGGGGCCTCCGGCAGCGGTAAATCATACATTGCCAATGCGTTGTGCATATGTGCGTTACGACAGTTCAAGACTGTTCGCTATAGTAAAACCAGCACGCTCATATACGAACTTGAAAAGGCGGATCTTGAGAAGACTCACCTGGAATACATATCCAAACTAGCAAAGCTGGATCTGGTTGTGCTGGACGACTTTGGACTCATGGACCTCGATCCAGATAAGTGCAGAAATCTCTTTGAATTGATAGACGCCAGAGAAGGAAGAAAATCCATGATTGTGATATCGCAGCTTCCAGTCTCCTCATGGTATGAGCTGTTCAAGGACAACACTTACGCAGATGCCTGTCTGGACCGATTGGTCAACAGAGCATTCAGACTACAATTTAATGGCAAGAATATGCGGAACCCGTCTCTTTAACTGGCGTTCCGCTAAAGCGGAACGGCGCACCGATGAAGCGGAACAGCCG
>NZ_JALBUR010000069.1:0-2376 GCF_033971865.1 Grylomicrobium aquisgranense
TGTTAGCGTCGGGTGAAAATGGCCAAAAAGTGACGAGAGAAAACGGCCAATATCCGCCGGGAGAAAACGGCCACTGATTTGCCGAAAGAAAACGGCCACTGGCCGTTCCATCAGTTCCTTCTTACAATTGGAGTGGACCAACACGCCAAGCAAAGGAGAAATTTTGAAAACAAACAGTGACCTAGAAGAAATATTATCACAGGCCTTAGCGGCTATGAAAGCCGAAGAAGGATCCAAATTCGATATTGAACATGTAAATCTGGCGGAACTTGGAAGACTTACAAACATTCCGAGGCATAGGCTTCGCCGAATCCAGAAAAACGGGTTTAAGGTGCTTCCGAACGGGAATAAGGGACGGAAAGCTTCCGAAACAGTCATGACCGGATATACCGGCGTTGTAGATAATCTTCTGAAAAGTAATGTAACGAATTCAGAAGTGATCTATGACCGAATTTGTAGTCAAGGGTATTCCGGCGGCGTTTCAATGGTGAAAGACTACATTGCCAAACATCGCGATTTAGTACCTGCCAAGAGAGAAATTGTCAGTTCACAGGGAAACAGAGGCAGGCGTTACAGTACAGGACCTGGTGAATGTTATCAGATGGACTGGGGCTTTGTGAAAGTTGCCAACGAGCGTGGACAGGAATATAAAGTAGCCTGCTTTGCGATGATCTGCCATCATTGCGGTGAAAGATATGTTGAGTTCTTCCCGAATGCCAGACAAGAGAGGCTGTTCATCGGAATGATTCATGCGTTCATTTATATGGGTGTCCCGCAGACTGTACTGACGGATAACATGAAGAGTGTCACTACTGGCCGTGATGCGGATGGCAAACCGATCTGGCAGAAGGATTATGCCGTTTTCATGAAGGATGTAGGCTTTAAGACAAAGTTATGTAAAGCCAGGCATCCTTTTACCAAAGGACAGGTAGAACGGTTGATTCGTTTCGTTAAGGAGAACTTTGTCGTTGGCAGGACATTCGGTAATATCACCGATCTGAACATTGAGGCTCTTAAATGGTGTAATGAACAGAACGGCAAGTATCATAAAGCAGTGGACTGTATTCCGGCAGACAAACATAAAGAAGAATGCTGTAAAGTCACCAGAATGTTTACCCTGACACTGGATATGCGTAAATATCTCGCACCTTTAAGAAAGATTACCTTTGATGGATTCGTCAATTATGAAGGCAGGCGTTTCGGTGTTCCACGGTATTATTGTGAGAAAACATGCAGGATTGAAAGAGACGGATTTTATATCAGAATCTATGACAAGGATCTTAATAAGGTTCTGACAACCCATAGTGTCACATGGAGTCGGAAGGATTCGTTCTGTATTGATCAGTATTCCGATGAACCAGAAGAACAGCCTACCGCACCGGTAAAGGCAGTTCTTCATCAGCACGAAGAAGTTCCGGAAATCGGCTTTGAAAAGTTTGATTTTGGAAAGAAGGTGCACTGGAATGACTGAAGCTTCCAAGGCGCCTGAAACGGCATATGATCAGATTGAATTAGATGCGAAGTTTCTGAATCTTCCGCTTGATAAAGACAGTTTCGCGGTAATAGCGGATAAGCAGCACTTCAGCGAGCAGGATATCAGTAAGATCAGGGATCTCCTCGATTACATAGCACAGCTGAAGAAGGAATCAATTGTGGAAACGTGTCTGAAACTGAGCAGGCTTCCAAAGGTGAATCCGAAAACATTCGAGAACTTTGATTTTTCACGACTGAACGGACCGGATGTAGATAAGCTGAAGGTATTGAGTAATCTGGCGCCACTCTATGAGCATCAGACTCTTGCCTTTATTGGATCACCAGGTCTTGGAAAGACACACCTGGCAATGGCGTTCGGTCACAGGTGCTGTGAACTGGGAATCAAGACATATTTTCTGACAGCTTCAGAACTAAATGAGAAGCTGATCCAGGCAAGAAAGGCAGACCGGGTATCCTCAGCGATCAATGGACTTGTAAAACCGTCTTGTCTGATCATTGATGAGATCGGCCATTGTACATTTGATTTAGAGAATACAAGGTTATTCTTTGACATCATCAACCGAAGAACGAATAAAGATGGTCCACATTGCCTGATTCTTACCAGTAATCAGACACCGGACACATGGGGATCATACTTTCAGGAGAAAGAGACCACCCTTTGTACTCTAGACCGTATCTTCGATAATGCGATTGTCTATATGATGAAGGGAATCAGTTATCGTGGTCAGAAACTTCAAACCATTGCGATCGAAGCAAATTGATTAACAATTTACAGAATTAGACATTTGAAATGAATGGGCTTGGCGTATTGGCCCTTTTCTTTCGGCTGAAATTGGCCGTTTTCTCCCGGCGCAAAATGGCCCATTCCGCCCGGCTCTAACA
>NZ_JALBUR010000070.1:0-2338 GCF_033971865.1 Grylomicrobium aquisgranense
TGATTATTCCGGAGCTCTCAGAGCCATCATTCCGGACCTTCGAAGCCAGTGTTCCGAGGCGTCAAGGCCAGTCTGATTCTGACTCATCATTTC
Organism: Grylomicrobium aquisgranense; assembly: GCF_033971865.1. Lineage (NCBI taxonomy): Bacteria > Bacillati > Bacillota > Erysipelotrichia > Erysipelotrichales > Erysipelotrichaceae > Grylomicrobium > Grylomicrobium aquisgranense. The sequence continues at coordinate 94 of NZ_JALBUR010000070.1, forward strand.
GATGGCCTAGGCCACCATTCCGGAATACCACGGCCACTTTTCATGCAAGCAAAACCCGACCTGATCAGTCTCAAGTCGGGTTTCATAGTTTATCTGGAGTGGCTGTCAGTCGTTCCTTGTACGCATTGACTTGTCTCCAAGGATCATGATCCGTTCAGCGCTTGCAGTAATCCGGTCCATGATTGCTTCGGCAACCGCACCTGCTCCAAGGCGCTCTCTCCAGCCATCCTCTGTGTACTGGGATCCTATGATTGTCGCACTATGCCGATACCTTCCTTCCAGTACCTCAAGGATCTGCTCGCACTGTTCCTCTTTGACCGGATAGAGCAGCCAGTCATCAATGATCAGAAGGTCTCTTGAGTGATACCTCTTCAGCAGTCTGTCATATTCTCCTTCGAGCCTAGCACGTTCAATCTCATTGAAGAGTTCCGGCATACGGATATACAGGACTTTATAGTTTTCCTGGCAGGCTCTGTTACCTAATGCCGATATGATATATGTCTTTCCAGCTCCCGTGGCACCGGTCACCAGGACATTTCTCGGCTTATGAATGTATTGATTCGTTGCCAGAGAAGTGATCTGAGTACGATTGAGATGACGATCCGGATAATACTTGATTCCTTCAATCACCGCATTGGAGTCAGGAAAATGTGCTTCTTTGATTCTTCGGTTCAGCCTTCTGTTATCTCTGGAATCCAGTTCCGCATCGACGAGAAAGGACAGCCTTTCATCAAATGTCATATCCATGATCCCGGGAACGGAATCCTGTGTTTCATAGGAAGCCGCCATGGACTTCAGATGAAGCTTCCTGAGCTTATCGAGAGTTGCCTGATCCATCAGTGCTTTCCTCCATAGTAATCATTTCCGCGTATGATTGCGTGAGTTTCAGAGGATATAGCTTCTGCAGAGGGCTCTTCTTGATAGTGCTCGATGATCAACTTAATATCTTTGTAGCGGGGAACAGTGATAACGGATAAGGCCTTGGCACAGGTCTTCTCTAACCGCTCAGGGGTATATTTGTCTGCGAACTTCAGAATGGACATGCAGGCGTTATATCCCTGTTCTTCTGCTTTGTAGGATTTAAGAAGCTTATCAATCACTTCAAATGTGGAAGGACCGATTGACTTCGCCCATCGGCGGAAGCGATCGCCGTTCCATTCCAGAGCTTGTTTATGATTCGCAGGCATGTGGTCCGGATTCGTAGAATACTGGCCCGGATGGCCATATAAACGTGTATGAGATGCGATTCTGGCTTCTCCCAGATAAATATCAATCTTGTATTTTGAGATGCGCACACGGACTTTCTGGTGAATATACCGATATGGAACGCTGTAATACATGCGGTCGATTGCGATATGGTAGTTCAGCTGAACCGTCGCATATTTCCATATTCCATACTCGTAAGGTTCACGAGGAAGACTATGGAGGAGCGGCTTCTCGATTGTCATGTATTCTTCAAGTCGTGATCCTTCACGCTTCTCAAACTTTGCGGCATTGAACTGAATCAGATATTCCCGGCACAGCCTGCCTGCTTCAGTAAAGCTCCCAGGCTTCTTCTGATATAAGCGTGCAATGATTTTCGAAGTGAGCTTGCCGACCGTTCCCTCCACGGAAGCTTTGGCTTTCGGCGTCCTCACAGGAGCGGCGAGGATTGCTGTGTCGTAGTAATCAGCCATTTCGCGATAGCTCGGATTCTCAACCCAGTCGCCCATCTCCGGATGAGAAAGAATGCCTGTCTTGAGATTGTCACAGAAAAGAATAGGGGTAACTCCGCGGAAGAACTCATACATATTCACGTGAGCACCGATCCAGTTTTCCAGCTTCATATCCGGTAGTATTTCGGCATATGCGTACTGACTGTAGGGAAGAACTGCGACGAACATATATCCATAGGTTACTTCCCCGGTATCCGGATCTATGATCGGAACTTTTGTTCCGGCCCAGTCTACCTCGATACGCTCTCCTGCCTTGTGCTGCTTATGCATTGCGGCATTGTTTACTGCAGCTTCTCTTGCGAACAGCTCGCAAAACTGAGAGTACTGATAGGGAATGCCTCCTGAAGCCTGCACTTCCGTGACATAGTCTTCCCACAGGGTTTTCTTGGTCATGCCCGGAATGCGATCATAGTCTTTGAGCATTTCCTTGAAATCCGGCTTTACCTGAATAGATTCAATTTTTGCCTTTGGGAAAAGCATTCTGCGAATTTCGTCTTCACTTTTTTCCTTCACCTCCTCCCACTTCAGAT
>NZ_JALBUR010000071.1:0-2146 GCF_033971865.1 Grylomicrobium aquisgranense
CGACAGAGTTAACTTCTGCCGCCCCTCATCAAACCGTACGTGCGCTTCTAACGCATACGGCTTTCCTTTCCGGTTTCATTGTTACAGTAAGATGGTAAAAAGACAATTAAAGTTACTTCGCATACGCGTACCGGAAGAATCTCTTTCGGTTTTCATTGCATGGGCGTCGATTTCTTAGAGCCATCTGCTTAAGGTAATCGTCAATTGTAAGCTCCGGAGATGAAATTAGGCTGCACATATAATCTCCCGACACAAGTTTCATTGCCTTGCAGAAAAATGAGTTGCCATATTTTATGGTTAACATCATTCCGGCTCTTACGCCACCATGTTTCTTACCACGGCAGGAGAAGTTCACCCTTAGTCTCTGTCTGACATAACCGTCCAGATTCTGATACCTGCTCAGCGGGATTCCATGGAATACACGTCCGCGCTCTTTCAGCGCAGCTCTGACATCCCGGCAGGCTCTGTTAGCGATCAGAAAGTAATTGAACTTACCCCTTAAAATCGGGTTGAGTTCCGCAGTCCACTGTTCAAATGACTTGGACAGCGTTTTTCCTGTTTTCGCCTTTATGTCCTCCTTGAACTTCCTGAGTGATTTTTCGCCTGGTCCTACCACATAGTATGTGAGTCCCTTTTTGGATACTTTCAGGTGCTGGAAGGTAAATCCAAGATAATTGAAGTTCTTATTGTGGAAATCAATATCATCAGTTTTATCCTCGGCGAGCTCTAACCCAAGTTCCTTTAGGACTCTTGCGACTACCTTCTTGGCCAGTTCCAGTTGTTCCGGCGACTTGCACATAACGATACTGTCATCCGCATACCGCACGAACTGCAGACCGGCCTTGTCCAGCTCCCAATCAAGTTCATTCAGATATATGTTTGCCAGCAGTGGAGAAATGACACCGCCCTGCATAGTACCGGCCGGTGTTTCATACTTCACGCTGTCTTCCATATATCCTGCTTTCAGGCTTTTCCAGATGATATCCAGCACCGTTCCATCAGAGATGTATTTATTCAATACCTTCATCAGTTTCTTGTGCGGGATATTATCGAAGAATCCCTTGATATCAAAGTCGTAAATGTAGACGTAGCCGTATTCCAACCTGCTCAGCACTTTCTTGATTGCCAGCTCCACATCTCTTCCCGGTCTGAAACCACAGGAGTTATCGTGAAACACCTTTTCTTCAAAGAAGGGCTGAAGCCGGTCGGTCAATGCCTGTTGTACAATACGGTCTTTGATCGTTGGGATGCCTAACGGCCTCATCTTTCCATTCTTTTTCGGAATGTACTTTCTGAGTACTGGGGACGGTTTATATGTCTTGGCCTTCAGCTCCTGCAGAAGTGATTCGATATTCAAATCAAGGTTTTCATCGAAATCCTTGATTGATACCTTATCAATACCGCCACATCCTTTATTAGCCTTGACATGTTTCCAAGCCTCCAGCAGAACTTTCTTGTTTAGAATCTGTCCATATACACTGAATAACTTCAACTTTAACGGTTCGTTCATCTGACTGCTGTTTCCTTTCTTCTTGCCCTGCACATTTCCTGTGGTTTCTTCCTGATCTCTCAGGCTACCTTCAGATTGCCATTACAGGTCATACAATTACTTCGGAATCCGGAAATGTAGTTTCCCTTCCGTCCATGTCATTTCTGACACTTCGTCCGTACTACGAAAACATCTGACTTCTGTACACGCATTCTGTCACTTCGCTTACGCTTATAGACAGGTGCCCGTTAAGTGCACAGATCTCACGGGGTCATCACACTTCCCTTCACTGACATGCGCCGTGCTTTCATTCCCTGCACTCCTGAATACCGCCACTGATTGGTACTCAGATATAAGTCTTCCCGATTTTTTCGCATGGTCGGCAGTGCAGAAAACCATTTCGCATTGATGTATTCGAGCCTGTCAGTTCGCATCCACCTCTTCCCTACGGCAAAGAACGCTCTTACCCGTTCACCCTCACGGACCGCAGTAGGCTTAGCTCTCGGCGTGGCAGTGGCCTTCGCCGGCAAAGGCTTTTCACCTTCACTAGGGTTCTACTTCATACGCTTTCATGTTTTCCATCCAGTTCTATCCTTTCTTGGATTACTTTGACAACGCACTATTGCGTTTCTGTATGAGTGTGACTGCCCGTCACAC
>NZ_JALBUR010000072.1:0-2091 GCF_033971865.1 Grylomicrobium aquisgranense
TCATGTAAAGGCCTTCCTTTCTTGGATGAGGCAACTTCCCCATCTCTTTATTGAGCCAATAACAAGTATGCGGGATGATCCTCGAACACACAAGTTAATGGAGGGCTTTTACATATTGTCTAAAGACTATTATTTTTAGAATATTACATTGGCGCAAAGAAAAAAAGACTATAAATGATTATTTTTAATTCATATAATATTAATGAAAATTGGTAGTAAATGGAGAAATATCCTGCCTGTCTGCATTTCCATCAGGATATAAGAACATACGGTGTTTTGATGTCCTGATGAAGAGATTGTGACTAATTTATAGATTAGCTGTTTCAGACAGGGCGGGTTGTCACAACAAATGTACTTGGACAAGGAGATGACTTATGAATGTTTCAAGGTATAAAAATGGTGACAAAGAAGAAGTATTTTTGCATTGTATTTCTCGGCTCATTTTTTAAAAATATATAGCTGATTCTTTAAAGAGATTATTGCTGAAATAGGTTGCAAAAATATAGATTAATGCCAAAGTTCGCTTGTTAAAATAATCTGTATATATTAAGGTTAAGCAGGTTATGAATCATGTTATTTGATGCTAGTAAATCTAGTGTTGAAAAGCGGAGTGGACTAATAATTGTTCGTAGTATAGCGGTCTCATCATACAGATTAGATTATTTTTGGTGCTGTTAATAGTATTTTTTAATTGTAACTTGAATACAATTAATATTTGTGAAGAAAATAGGAGAAAATATGAAAAAAATAATTAGCATTCTTATTTCAATGTTGCTCATTTCGGTAGCGACCTTACCTGCACTTGCAGAGGAAAAATCAAATTTGAATATTCATGACTATACTGCCGCAGTACAGAATGAAGCAAATAAGTATGGGATTACAGTTGAAATTCTTGATTATGATCGAGAAAAGCCAATTACAGAAGAAACAATAAACTATGGAATTGATTCAGTAAGAAAGTATGCAGAAAGTTTGTCTATAAAGCAAATTGATACTGTAAATAATGCTTCTACAAATGAAGTTGTTATCATGAGAAGAGCGATGCCAGTCACGCGAACAAAATATGCAAATATTTCCGCAAGCAATATTTATGGCTCTGCAAATCTGTGTGTTGAGGCAAATTTTGTAATAGATATCAATATGGGAAGAATAATGCAGTTGAATCGCATCAGTGCATATCAGTATGGCGCATTTATAAATTTTGATTCCTGGTCAACAACCAGTGTAACAAGTAATATTAATAGTCCGTCTGATGGGAAGATATCAGGGAAGGTAAATGGATATCTGACCACTAGTTATACAGAGCCTCGCTCTGGAATCAAAACAGGATATACAAGCTATGAAAGCATTAGCTACACAATAGATGGGAGGTAAAGAATATGGGTGGTTTTTTGGGATTTTACAGCTTCCTTTCAGCAGTGTTGAATATTGCCATGATGATTCTGGTGATTCTTGCATGTGTAAAGTACCTGAAACAGAATAAGTAAGATGGCTGTTGATAATTGGATGAAAGAAGCGTATTCAAAATAATGGTATTTGGGTTTCCCGCATATGGCGGTGAAACCCTTTTTATGCTAGTGTTGAGTTGCATAAATGCATAAAAGTTACAGACATGAGTGAGGAAAAGAAAGCTTTTGATGTGGCTGCTCTGGGAGAACTGCTGATTGATTTTACAGAGAATGGATAATCAGAGCGGGGGAATCCTCTTCTGGAGGCTAATCCTGGCGGTGCACCATGCAATGTTTTAAGCATGTTGTCCCGTCTGCATCGCAAAACAGTCTTTATTGGAAAGGTAGGCAATGACGGCTTTGGCCAGATGCTTGCCCGTACGGTTGTAGAGCAGGGTATTTCAGACCTGGGACTCAGGTATGATGACAAGGTTCATACGACCCTGGCTCTGGTTTTGAAGCTGGAAAATGGCGACCGTGATTTTGCTTTTTACCGGAATCCGGGTGCGGATGTGGTGATTATTCCGGAGCTCTCAGAGCCATCATTCCGGACCTTCGAAGCCAGTGTTCCGAGGCGTCAAGGCCAGTCTGATTCTGACTCATCATTTCGATGGCCTAGGCCACCATTCCGGAATACCACGGC
>NZ_JALBUR010000073.1:0-1999 GCF_033971865.1 Grylomicrobium aquisgranense
ATCATGTAAAGGCCTTCCTTTCTTGGATGAGGCAACTTCCCCCATCTTTTTTATTAAGCCAATAACAAGTATGCGGGATGATCCTCGAACACACAAGTTAATGGAGGGCTTTTACATATTGTCTAAGGAAAGCTCGTATGGCTACCAATCAGGCAAATGCAAGAGCAGGTTATGCAGCGGCAGTAGCGGAATATATCTCCATGGGTGCGCCGCAGCCGGCAGATAAATGGGCTTTCACTTATGATGTCACAACAGGTAAGGTCATAGCGTATGAAAATTATACGACAAATAAAACAATACCGAGTGGCGGCTTGGGCGCCTATATTCATATTGGTACGCCAAGTTTTGAAAGCTGGCCTGATTATCCGAGTGACACGAAAGATATAGAATCCTTTTATCGTCAAATCATGAAGAGATGGTCGTTTGTATTAAATAGTGACGGAAGTATTAAATTCATTTATTATTCACAGGTTCGGTAATAAATTCCGCGCTATGGAGCTTTATTGGTCTCAATAAAATGTTACACGAGGGGAGTGATGCGCACTGTGAAGAGAGAATTGAATAAGGGCTTCACCCTTGCAGAGCTCCTGATCGTGGTCGCCATCATCGGAGTCCTCGTTGCAATATCCATCCCTATCTTTACCTCACAACTTGGAAAAGCGAGAGTTGCAGTAAACCAGGCAAATGCGAGAGCGGGAGAGGCTGCGGCGTATGCTGCATATCTCGAGGATCCTTCTTACGATATTATTGCGTATGATATACGCTCTGGTAAGGTTGCAAAGTCGAGAAGTACTGGCGCGAATATAGAGAAAGATCTAAATATTAATGGCACTTATAGTCCTGAATATAATATAGTTCCCACTGATATTTCATCATGGAATGTTCATACTGCGTTGACAAAAAATGATGCTTATAAGTTTGGAGACTATTATTTCTACCGATACATTTATACATTCGATAATAATGGATCCATCACAAAGATCCAGGCGAATGATAATTATAAAAGCACAAAAGTATCACCTCCATACTGATAGCATATTGCGGTGATGAAGCACTGAGCATAATAATTCGAAAGGAGTGATGCTCTATGAAAAAGAATAAGAAGGGTTTTACATTAGCGGAGCTCCTGATCGTGGTCGCCATAATCGGAGTACTTGTTGCAATATCCATCCCGATCTTTACCGTCCAACTCAAGAAAGCTCGTTTTGCTGTGAACCAATCAAATGCACGCTCTGCGATGTCAGCAGCGATCACCTGCTTTCTGGAAACGCCGGATGATGTCAAAGAAACGACAACGGCGGATCGTAATCAGCATATGTATTTCAGATATGATACAAAAACGGGACAGTGCACATATGTGGGCTGGGGCAATAAAAGTCCGAACAATAAGAACAATTTTACTTATAAGGATTTTGCTAATGTTGGCTATTTACAAGGCGGAGGAAAAGGAGAAACTGATATATCTAAGTGGAATATGGATACCAAGAGTAAACTTAGTGGCGGCACAATGTCAAATACAGTCCTCACCGACCGCACTTACCGCTATTGGGATGTTGCTATGCAGGGAGATGGAACATTCCTCGCAATTGTGTGCTTATGGTAATGAAAGGCAGGTGATCACATATGAAGGAAAACCAGAATAATAAAGGCTTCACCCTTGCAGAGCTCCTGATCGTGGTCGCCATCATTGGAGTACTTGTTGCAATATCCATACCGATCTTCAATAATCAGCTGTTATGTAAAAGCCAATGTCAAGTGTTAGTTTCAGACTGATTCAATATCTTTTTTCTGCTTTTGAAGGCATGAGGAAAGAGTCTCGAATTTTCAACAGTTCGCGGTATTTAGCCATTCTGTTATACGTGTATCAGGGAAAAATGCTCTCCCACCCCACAGGCCAATGGTTTCGCCGCCAGCTCTGCTGTCTAAAATCGTGGATCACCATGAAACAGCGCCATCATAGAATCATCGCAGATAGCTGAACCATCCAGTTCAAATCCGG
>NZ_JALBUR010000074.1:0-1901 GCF_033971865.1 Grylomicrobium aquisgranense
ATGCTATCATGTAAAGGCCTTCCTTTCTTGGATGAGGCAACTTCCCCCATCTTATTAAGCCAATAACAAGTATGCGGGATGATCCTCGAACACACAAGTTAATGGAGGGCTTTTACATATTGTCTAAGGAAAGCAAGGCTTGCTACGAATCAAGCAAATGCAAGAGCTGCTTATGCAGCATGGGTTGCTCAGTATATGGACGAGGGAATGCCATGCCGAAACGGAGATACTTATTATATTTATGACACTACGAAGGGAAAAATCTTATATAAGGGAGGGTCAGCTAGGAATTTTGGCGCTCAAGTTTGCAAATCGAGTAAAAATGAACCATCAATAGATATTTCGACTTGGAAGACAATAACAATATTAATGAATCATGATCGTAATTTGGGAGCCCATGTCTATAAGTATTGGCAGATAAGAGTTACTGACGGACAATTGACCGCTTATTACGCATTTGAAAATTCAACAGGCGACTGGTAAAAATTTGAAGAGGCATTGCTATGAAACACAGCGAGAGCAAACTGAATAAGAAAGGCTTCACATTGGCAGAGCTCCTCATCGTGGTTGCCATAATCGGAGTGCTCGTTGCTATCAGTATTCCTGTTTATAGTAAGCTGGTGCAGAAGGCAAGACTTGCGGCGAATCAGGCAAATGCGAGAGCTGCTTATTCTGCTGTAGAAATACAGTTCCTTACGAGTAATCACCGGGCGGAAGGAGAAACTTATTACACATATGATACAGAGACGGGCCAGATAGGAACGGTAAGCAGTTATGACCACAAAGATTTTGCCGGAAGTGTTGGCGATGACTGGTCAACACCGTCTTCTTGGACAACATCTACATGGATTGGTGGACATTGGGATTGGAACCCAGGCAAGCATGTGTATAAGAAGTGGGGGCTGGTTGTTGGTAATTCCAATGGGATTGTGAGGCAATATATTGCCGGGGATTAGCTTTCTGATTTTCCTGGCTCAGATAAATACCAGTTATAACAATATATTGTCCGGAAGCAGAACTGACAGCATCGGTCAGACTGTGCGACACTGAACAGTATCAGATGAAAAAGAGTGATACTCCATGAAAAAGAATAAGAAGGGTTTTACATTGGCGGAGCTCCTGATCGTAGTCGTCATCATTGCTGTGCTTGTTGCTATAAGCATACCGATCTTCAATAATCAGATGAAAAAGGCAAGGCTTGCTGTAAATCAGGCAAATGCCAGAGCTGCATTTTCGGCAGCGGAAGTTGCGTATCTGGATTATGTTTCGGAGCATGGAAGTGTTAGTGAATATAATTCAAAATATCATTCCGTTACTTATATGTATTTCACAGCCGCTGGAAAGGGAGTCTTAAATGACAGCCCGGGCTACTGGGTTGTAGATAGCAATGGGAATGTTTCTACGAACACGGATGTATCCAGTTGGACAACTCATACGAAACTGAGCGATGGACATATGCTTGGGGATCTCGTGGCAGATATCTGGACGATCCACCTGGATCCCAATACAGGCGCAATCATTGGATATTATTGTGCTTTTCCGACACACGGGAAAGAGAAATATCAGAAAGAATACAGAAAATACAAGGAAATCATAGAAGCATTGTCAGAAGGCAATAACTGGCATAGCTGATGATTGAAAGACAACTGAAAGCAGCATGAAGAGAAACCTGAATAAATACTTCGCCTTGCAGAGCTTCTCATTGCCGAAGACAAAAATGAAACAGTTTATTTCGCTGCAACGGGAACCAGGAGTGACGGTGGTTATACCTATTTGCAAATTCCGGTTCGTCGGTACATGTCTTCCGCTAAAACCGGTGCATTTATGTTGAATTGACGGTGCGGGCGCGTCGCTTTAACGGTGCGCCTTTTATTATGGTTGTGTAGTTTGATGAAAGGAGA
>NZ_JALBUR010000075.1:0-1850 GCF_033971865.1 Grylomicrobium aquisgranense
TAATCAGATTTCTGGCCGTGATGTGTGTGCCTCTGTCATCCAGGCTGCAGCTCAGCAGACGATAGACAAGCAGAGCTGTGTAGCACACCAGGAAATGTGCTTTGATTCTTCTCTGTGCACTGTGGTATACAGGCCTTGATCCAAAGTTTGTCTTCATCACTCTGAAACAGTCTTCAATCATGTAGCGCTTGTGCATAATGTTCAGTACATCTTTCACATTGGCATCTGTCAGATTCGTCGCAACGGCATAGTAGCCATCGTACTTCTCTTCTTCATCGATTCTTGCCTGATCCAGATCATAGCTTACTTCTGCTTCCTTTCCGTCTTTGTCCCTGGCGATACGCTTCAGGAAACGCCGGACGTCATTCGGCCCTTTCTTGATTTCTTCCGGATCCTTCATCTTGATCATCTGCTTTGCACGCCCGATCTGTCTGTTTCGTACGGTCCGCTGGTACTCCATCATTTTCCTGGAGAAGGTGATGATTACAACCTGCTCCAGAGTTCCCTTGGCTTTGACTTTGCGGGAACTTCCGTTCTGTAACTGCTTGTATTCAAACAGTCCAAAATCAATTGCTTTGTCTGCTGGAATCACTTTGTATGCAGTGTCATTGTACAGAGCCAGATTCTCAGGATTGCGGTGGTCAAACTTTTTCATGAAGCTGATCGTTACAGGTTTGTCATTTGACAGGAGCCTGTAGTTTTTATCGTTGAAGACAACAGCCTTCACTTCTTCAGAAAGCTTCTTTACTGACTGCGTCACAATGAAGGATCTGCCGCCCATCGCATTGAACTGACGGATATTGTAGGAGCCAAGTCCGGCATCTGCACAGTAGATGATGTTGGATTTCCCAAGAGCCGGCAGGATCTTCTTCTCCAATGGTACTGCAGTAACCTGCTCACTGGTGTTGCCGGAATGCAGGCACATCGTGATCGGAATACCGCGCTTGTCCATGAGCAGTCCCATTTCCACAATCGGATTGGGACGGTGCTCTTTACTGACACCATATTTTCGAAGCCCATAGGACAGCAATTCTCCTGTCACTTCATCGAAGATGTCTTCATCATCCTGCTCGGTCTCACAGTAGAAATTGGTGCAGTCATAGTAGACCACAGAAGAATCGCGGAGAATGACATGGCTGCTGTTCTGATACAGCCATTCAAGATAAGCGTCGGTATTGTTCTCCAGAATATCAAGAAAGCGCAGGATCTGATGATACTGGATGTCAGGCTGCTCAAAGAAGGAATCCAGATGATCACACGTGCCATACTTGGAACAGGGATCCAGAATTCTGCTGTATGTAAGGAACTTATTGATCTGGTTATAGTCGAACGTATCACGCCGATCTGCTGTATGAATGTTGAAAAACTCGTTCAGGCGCAGCTGATTGTAAATGTACTGAAGATAAAAATAGCCAATGTTCTTCAGAGAAGAGCGGGAGGCGTCATCAGAAGTCTGGTCAACTTTTTCGTTGAGATCAACAGAGATCTGAACAGACTCTTTTCCGTGCCTGGAATCTTCATTCATCCTGGCGATCAGTTGCTTGCAGTAAGCAACGGGATCATCAGTAATCTTGAGAAGCTCAGAATGCTTGCCCAGCTTTTTGACATTCTTGGTAGTTGATTTGCCATCAGTCGTACGGAAACCCATCTGAGCATAGTAGGTTGGATCTTTCAAACGCTTATCATAATAAAGTTTCATGCCTGCATACCTTCTACAGGACTATTGTACCATAAAACATACAACACATACAACATAAAAATGCAAGAAATTTGACAAAAATAGACAAAGAAAAAGCCGCAGTCATGCGGTTTTCGAGAAATTCTATTCAAAACAAACTGTCAAAGTCCCG
>NZ_JALBUR010000076.1:0-1655 GCF_033971865.1 Grylomicrobium aquisgranense
CAATGTCATTAAGATAAGCTCATGAAAGTGATATTGAGATTTTGACCCGTTAAGTTAAGAAGCTGGATGAAGAATAATAATGTTATTCTTCAGGACTCAGCTTCTTTTTTGTTCAGCTCTTAGAGGACAATCCAGAGGTTCTCGAAAAGAAGGCATGACGAAAACATCTTTTGAGCAATCTGTCACTTTATCATTGAATCCAAAGGCTGACCTCGTATAATGGAGTTGCTTAGGCAGCTCTATAGAGTGACAGTCTTGCTGGTTGTGACTTTATATTGCGCTTGAACTTTCTTCCTGGTCGTACGGGACTCAGGAAGTTTTTTATTCTGTCTATGAATGCTTTTGTCGTAATAAGCTTCTTCAGGAATAATCGCGCATTCGTAACGGCGGGCTTAAAAGCAATCTGATACGTCCATTTTCTGCCATCCTTTTCTACCGGCACAGCATTGATCAGAAGCTGGGTGTAGTTGTACATGATGAGAGCGGCATAGATTTCCTGTCTTGCGTTTTTCTGCTTGACTGAATTGAAGTAAACCATGTTTATATCGTATTTCAAGTGGCGGAATGCACCTTCAATCTCCCAGCGCATATGGTAAAGTTCCTTAAGCTCAGTGATGGAAAATTCATCTTTGGGCAGATTCGTAACCAGGCACTCATAAGTACCATCCGTGATTTTGAAGCGGGCGACACGGAAAGTCATATTGTAGAACGGATGATCAAAATCCAGATAACTGAAATTTACGTTTGATGGCAGGAATACGTATTTCTGCTTGTTTTGCTTGATCTCTTTCGTCTGGCTTCTTGTCAATATACGAGTGATATCTCGATCGAATTCTTCATCTGGCAGATCAATGGCAGATAAGATCCCGCTGCTGAATATATCCTTTATACGAATAGCGAAGTGAATGCTGTTTTCAAGCATATAGGCAAGCAGCTCATAGCTTTCGTAGCCGCGGTCAGCAGTAATAATCGTTTTGGCTGGAAGATCATGGGCTTTAAGCATATCAAGCAGAGCGCCTTTCTCATGAGACTTCTGTTTCGTATCTATCATAGCGTCTGTATATATGCGATTCAGAACGTCATACAGAGCATTGAGATGAAGCTGATTGTAGCCCTGGCTGTTCTCATCATTCTTCAGAAATGTCTCTGGATCATCAGGGTTATAAGGGATACGTACATCTGATCCATCACAAGCGAATACACGATAGCCTTTGAAGAATCTGGTTCCAGGAATGTTTTCAGTCATTAAGTGCATTACTCTTTCAAGAGCTTCGGGATCGAGCTTTGAACGCTGCTGGCAGAAAGCCGAAGCAGACGGCGGGACTTTGGAAACAAAGAAATCAGAGAGTTCCTGGTTTAATGCCTTGGCCTGTTTCTGGATAAGGAAGCGAATCAGAGTACCAGCGGGCAGTGCACGTATCCGAGTGAAGTCAACACCTGGCTGCGTACAATAGCAGCTTATATTTTGCTCGACCATATCAATGGCCTTAGCTAAAATGTCATCTACGCACTTAACAGAGTCAATGGAAATCATAGTGAATTTTTCCTCCTACAATTTCCTTCGGATTGTGTAAAAAAGGCTGATTTTTGGCTGTCAAGTATTTTTTTAGATAATCATCCAAAAAAATACGGACCCTTTTGGCCATCAAAAAAAA
>NZ_JALBUR010000077.1:0-1636 GCF_033971865.1 Grylomicrobium aquisgranense
TATCAGATAACATAAGCCCGGCAATGACCGGGCTGTTTTATGGCCGTGAATGAATGTGACATGAAAATGAGCAGTTTCCGGACAACATAAGAAAGCAGAAACAGGTCATTCCGTTAGAGCATTAACACTTACCTTTATCATCTGACCTTCTTGGCCTTGCATAGTAGATATTGATCAGCTTTCTTCCATCAACAGCCCAGGTCTCAAGAGACTGCGGATCATGAAATTCTGAGCCGTTGTCAGTGAGGATGATAGAGAATGCGTCTTTGAACAAATCCGGGCCCAGAAAGGCTTTTATTGAGTCGTATACGCGATTTACTGCAAGCATCTCCTTCCGTGGAAGAAGGAAATAGAGCTGCAGATTGGATCTCCTGTGGAGAAGGCTTAGTACGCAGTGTTCACCTCTTTCCCGCTTTCCAATAATCGTATCCATTTCCCAGATGTTTTCATCTGATTCAGCTGTTTCAAGGCGGAGAAGGAAATCTTCATATCGCCGTCCATCCAGATAGTCATAATCCATTGGTACAGGCTGCGGCTTTGAACTCCCACGTGGTGAATATCGTACTTGCCGTTTAAGGTCAATGTTTGAAATACCGGAAATATTATGATTGGCAATGTACCGATATGCAGTAGAGGTCGCAATAGGCAGGGAATTAGCCTGAATAATTGCGTCTACTGATTGCTTGCGCTTAATACCTTCTCTCAGCACCTCAGAGATCTGCTTCATTTCAGTTGAAGTTTTTCTTGGACCAGTTCGCCATTCTCGTTTGGCATTCTCATAATCAGCCTGGGCATGCGCGGCAATGTAGAAATACTTTGGAAGCTTACACTTCTCAATTTTCTTACAACCCGAACACACGAATGGAAACCTTTCGGTTCTCGGACAAATCGGTGTCTGAATAAACTCCTCACACAGCTCATTGCAATTATCATGCGTGCAATATTTACAGAGTCCAAATTGGCAGTGTGTGCATAAGCGCTGCTGCTCACAAACAATCTGCCGCCCGCATCTGTTCCTTTGATTGGCTCTGGTCCTAATAGAACGATGTCTTGTGATTTCCTGCCGGACACACTTTGGTGAATAGCCAATAGATAATGCAATCTGCTTCAGTGAAACATCAGAGATATTCAAGAGTGACTCAATAGTCTTTCTGTCTTCAATGCTTAAATGCCGGTAACCACTGGCAGGCATATTAGAAACCTCCTTTCTCAAACTCCAGAACCAATGCCAGTACTACCACTACCTACATTATTGCTGAAAAAGGGACCTTTGTCTTGGAATAAAGGCAAAAGAGGAACTTTGAAAAACAATTGAGGGTCAAATACAAACGTCTGATAGTTTCGGAGATCAATGAATCAACAGAGGTGTATCATCATATTGTGGTGATCCGCCTCTGTTTTTCTATTGCTTTACACAGCAAAGCTTTGCGGACGTAAGATTGCTTGCAGTGATATTTGTACGGTTTTACTACTAACGATTAGACAATATTTATTATGAGTAGCATTGAAGAATAAGCTCACAAAATCCTTCGCAACGAAAAATGAGCCATTGGCTCATTAATAGCGGATCTCAGCAATCACTTCATCTATTTCGTCGAGACTTAACGGCGTAGTTGATTTATTATCTTTATCTTCT
>NZ_JALBUR010000078.1:0-1486 GCF_033971865.1 Grylomicrobium aquisgranense
CCTGACTTTCGAATATGAGACCAAAAAATGGTGTAAAACTCCAAGTTTCAAAGCTTGAAGTTCAGCACCGTTTTTAATTGCCGTTCTGACAAAGTGTAATGATCCAAAGGGAGTTTCGTCCTGTCCGCAAGTGCGGTTATAAAACTGCTTCCGATGGTGATATTGATATAGCCTTTCCCATTGCCTACCACCTTGAAATCCTTCATGAAGCGAAGCACCTCAGAAGAGGAGTATTTGTTCTCCAATTCACAGAATTGAAATAAACGGATTAGTAATACAGTCAGATAACAGATCAGAAAATGTCCTTTTATCGTTTCTTCTTTCTGCAGGAATACAGGTCGCGCATCCAGATCTGATTTCATGATCCGGAACGATTCTTCGATCCGCCACAGATTGTGATAAGTGGAATATATATCAGTCGCTTTCGCTTTGATCTCTGAAGTGACGAGCAGATTGTATCCCGCAAGCCGAAGATCTTCATCGATGGCTTCCTGGTTCATAACTGCTTTTACTTTGTCATCAGTCTCTTTCCCTTTGGAGGTGGATCGAAACGTGACATACTTTGAACATTCACCGTATTCATTCTTTTTAGCCATAGAGGCAGAAAGCCCTTTGGCTTTTTCGACGAGACGGTTGATCTCATATGTCTTCTTTTTGGCAAGTGAGGGATTGTAGGTGACTACACGCTTCTCAGTCAGTTCGAATACATGGCGTTTTCCATTCTCATCTGTGTATGCATAGGGGAACTTATCGATACACTCTTTCCAGTAATACAGAACTTTTCCGTACACATCTTTAACGGAACGATAATCTTTATCCAACAGGACCCAGGTCTTTTCTGTTTCCGGCAATTGCCTGACAGACTTGGAGAACAGATAACCGTCTCCATTCTGCCGTGCAAAGAAGATATTCGCAGCACAGTTAAGTCCTTTATCAGCTACCTGAATCGTTCTTCCATCTACTTCATGCCGTTTCTTCAGTCCGTTTACGACATCCCGTATCACAGGCTTCTCTGATTCATTTCCTGGATACATCTTCATACCGATCGGGATCTGATTCGCGTCAAGCAGCAGTCCAAGCCCTACGATCGGATCTTTGCGGTTTTCCTTGCTTGGACCTTTCTTGCGAAAGTCATCTTCACGATCGATTTCAAAGTAGAAGTTCGTACAGTCAAAGTAGGTGACATCAGTATTGATGGGATAGTACTTCTTTACCTGCATGTTGAACATCTCAACGAACTTTTCATAATCATTTCCGAAAAAGGATAATCCTTCGAGCAGCTGATCATAGGAGAAGTCGTGTGGTTCAAACAGAGAAGGAATCACTTCATTGTACGTTTTGTGTTTACTGCAGGGACTGACGGCCCGGGCATAGATCAAAGAAGAAAGGACTTCGTACAGATCGAAATCATAGGAAGTGGTCAGTTTATACATATCCACGAATCTGCGGATATCCAGTTTCTCAAGAATTGACTTCAGAGGAAAGT
>NZ_JALBUR010000079.1:0-1380 GCF_033971865.1 Grylomicrobium aquisgranense
CCAATATCGGTTATAAGACAGTTTACTATAACCAGAATGGAGAGATGCAGTTTGGTTATTATCGCGACAGCAATGGCAAACTGTGTCACTCAGATCCGGTAGATGGTACATTGAGTCAGAATGGCTTCGAGTATTACAACAATGGCCATTGGTATTATGTAAAAGCAGATGGCAGCTATGCGACCGGTGTCACCAATATTGGGTATAAAACTGTTTACTACAACGATAAAGGTGAGATGCAGTTTGGTTATTATCGCGACAGCAATGGCAAACTGTGTCACTCAGATCCGGTAGATGGTACATTGAGTCAGAATGGCTTTGAGTATTACAACAATGGTCACTGGTACTTTGTAAAACCGGATGGGTCATTCGCAACAGGGCTGACAAATATCGGCTATAAGACGGTTTACTATAGCGAAAACGGCGAGATGCATTTTGGGGAGAAGAATATCGGAGGATACTGGTATTTCTTCGATCTGGCAGATGGCAGTATGCGGACAGGGTTTGTCACATTACCGGATGGACGGAAAGTATACTATGACGGTGCCGGCCACATGGTATTTGGCAAGCAGCTGATCAATGGAAGCTATTATTACTTTGATACTGTAGATGGCCATATGTACAGCAATCGTGTGATCAATGGTGAATATTATCGCAGAGATGGCAGATTGATGAATAATTTTGAATCAATTGCACCGGTACCGTTCATCAATCAATATGCAAATGGAGCACCTACTGGCTGCGAAGGTGCAGCTGCTTTACAGGCATTAAAAGGATTAGGATACTGTCAGAACATGTCACTCCATCAGTTCCTTGATGGTATGCCGTATTCCTGGGACGGCAATCCGAACCATGGTTTTGTGGGAAGCCCGTATACAGAATCCTGGGGCAGATATGCCAGTATCAATCCTGGCCCTCTGACTCCATATGTTAACAGATTTGCACCGGCCAGAAATATCTCTGGTGCGACAACGGATATGCTGCTGGCAGAGTTAAGAGAAGGCCATCCGGTTATTGTCTGGGGTTCAGAAAGATGGGCACCAACAACAATTCTTCACTATAGCTGGGGCATTGGTCTTGCCACAAATCACTGCATGACATTGTATGGCTATAACAGCAATGGTGATCTGCATATCATGGATCCGATTTATGGAGATACATGGGTAAGCAGGTATGCCTTCGATAGCATTTATAACATCAGGCATTATGCAATTGCAGTAGGCTGATATAAGAGCATCATCATATCATTACATAGGGGCTGTAACAGTTGAATAAGCTGTTACAGCTCATTTTTTTGCGCTTGCACATATTTTCGCTGTATATCTATCAGTGCAAACCAAAAGCCGATTTATTCATGTGAAAAATATGCATAATATCCAT
>NZ_JALBUR010000080.1:0-1374 GCF_033971865.1 Grylomicrobium aquisgranense
TTTAGACAATATGTAAAAGCCCTCCATTAACTTGTGTGTTCGAGGATCATCCCGCATACTTGTTATTGGCTCAATAAAGAGATGGGGAAGTTGCCTCATCCAAGAAAGGAAGGCCTTTACATGATAGCATACGTTGGAATTGATGCACACACTACAAACTACACGCTCTCGACTTATTTGGAAAGATCAGCAGCACCAGTGAACACAAATACCTATTCCCCTGCTGTTGCCAACATCGTCAGCTACTGCAAGGGAATCAGGAAAAAGTTTGGAAATGATACAGAGATCATTGTCGGATATGAAGCTGGCTGCCTTGGATTTAAACTGAAGCGTGATCTTGAGAAGAATGGTCTTACCGCAAAGATCCTTGCCCCTGCTTCTATTACCGGAACAGAAATCAACAGACGCCGCAGGAAGAAAACTGACAAGCGGGATGCCGAAGCGATTGCCAGATCGCTGAAGAACCATGAATACAGCGAAGTCTATACACCCGATGAAGAAGATGAATCCGTACGTGATTTCATCCGTATGCAGCAGGATCACAAGAAGCAGCTCAGAGTGATCAAACAGCAGATCTGTGCGTTTACCACAAGGCATGGATACACATTTACAGATGGTAAGAATTACTGGACAAAGAAACATCTGAAATGGCTTAAGGAGCTTCCTCTGGAGGGAATTAATAAGGAAACACTGGATTCTTACCTGCTGTCCTATGAAACAGTTTCTGATCGTCTGGAACAGATGAACAGACGCATTGAAGAGATCGCTGAAAAGGATAAATACCGGGAAGCAGTTCATAAGCTTATCTGCTTTAAGTCAGTGAAAGTACTTACCGCTTTGGCTGTGATTGTGGAAATCGGAGATTTCACCAGATTCGTTAAAGCAAAGAACTTTGCGGCATTTCTGGGTCTGGTTGCAGGAGAACTCAGCAGCAGCGGTGATCAGAACCAAACGGGAATAACCAGGCAGGGAAACACCTTTTTGAGAAAACTCCTTGTGGAATGTGCACAGTCTTTCTCAAGGGCATCATCTGGCAAAAGTGAAGCACTGAAGAAGCGGCAGGAAGGCAATACGCCTGAAGTCATTGCATATGCGGATAGAGCAAATGAACGACTCCGGAAGAGATACATGCGTCTTGTGCTTCGCAATCGAAAGAGCCATAACAAAGCAACGGTAGCCGTAGCACGTGAGCTGTCATGCTTTATATGGGGAATGATGACAGACAATATCCATACTGCTCTTGCTTAATATGATTCTATCAATTGTCAGGATGGCAATACATGCGCAGCACATTGCAATGACAGCAGAATACAGAGGGAGGAATATGAATTAGATTGAAGGCATCAGGAAGGAGCAGCCCGGATTTGAACTGGA
>NZ_JALBUR010000081.1:0-1226 GCF_033971865.1 Grylomicrobium aquisgranense
TCTTACCCTCTCTCCTCCCTCTCTGTCAACTGGTTTTTTTAGAAATTGCATTGCGCTGGGGACGCAGCACTATTTCACTCGGGCAGATCTCCTGTCTCATGACGAGCAGATCATGCACGGCCTGCGCGATATCCTCGGGGTGAAGCCAGTATTTATATACTGATAAAAAGGCTTAAAAATTTATATACAGGATGCGCGTTACTGCTTGTAAGAGCAACATCACAGCAGGAAAGAAATATCAATTTACTGAATATGATGCTTAGCCATTTTCTGGGAAAAAATATCTGTAATCATTTTACGCAGCTGCTCTTTTTCAGTATCAGGAATTTCACCAGGCCGACGGGCTGCTTGATACAAATCTGGATATCGTCACCAATTCTCTCAATTGTTTTAGTCACAGCGTGTTTACGGTCGAAAAAGGAATTTGCTAGTCCCAGGATCTTCTCTCTGCTGCATCTTTGTCTGAAATCACCGCTTTGAAGGCCTAAGCTGAATTTGCTGCTGCTCCGTGCTCGAAAAGTCCTTAAGTTCCATATTGTTAATCTCCTTTGTCGGCAGACCCTATCAGAATGGCTTAACTAGGCAAGAAGAGTGCATTCACGCAATAGATCATCAGCGAAAAGATCAAAAGAATGTTTCCAGGTCTATGTCAAATGATCATACAACATGAAACATTCTGATCCAGATTGATTGTCATGATATCTTACCGGAAGAATACTGCTGCTGCGGAATAGACATTTTCAACTCAGCAATATCCAGGGCAGGCTTGTTCGATTCAGAAAATATGAGATCTCTACCGCCCTGAATTCTCAGGTTCTGCTGCCATTTGCAGAATGCCTTTCGCCGATATTGTGCTGAGGGTGCCAGACTTTCTTCTTCAGCACTCTTTCATTGCATTCCTTAACAACACCAGCTAAGTAACATGCCCGCATAGCATGAGTAATCCGCTCCATCTCAAGATCACTCTCCTTTTTGAGACCTAAAAATCCCTGTATTTTCAGGACTCATCATGTCAGAGTAACTGCCCTTTTTAACAGGCAGGATTATCGAGTACTTACAAGAAACCGAAAAACGAGGCTGAAAGGCCTCGCTTTTTAGGTGGCTTGCTGAAGGGAAAAAAGAAAAGGATCCGTAAGGATCCTTGCTAACCTGGCAGCGTGCTCTTTTTGCCCGTAAGGCTATCTTCGCCGCTGAAGTGCTTAACTTCTGTGTTCGGGATGGGAACA
>NZ_JALBUR010000082.1:0-1211 GCF_033971865.1 Grylomicrobium aquisgranense
GTTCTTCAGACAGTCTTTTCCACTTTCCTTTGCCGTACTGCTTGTTAAGTTCGTCTTCCGTAAGCTCAAGATATTCATCTCTGTGATTGGTAATCTTCTGCCAGTCTTCCTGCTTTTTACCTTTAGCCTTTTTCTTCTTTGGTGCAGCTTCATCCAGTACAGGATCAGCTGCCTTTTCATCAGAAATCTCTTCTGCCTCATTCAGGCCGAGATCAAACTGCAGCTGCTGAACAAATTGGGATGACTCTGTCTTTCTTCCAAATGATCTCTGATTCATCAGGCGGATTTGCTCGGTAAGTTCATCAATGTGACGTGTCAGGGTTTCAATAGTTTCCTGCTGATTCATAATCAGCTTTACCAGAATGGAAACTGGCATGGCTTCAAGTTCTTCCTGACTCATCTTCGGTGTGCTCATGCCATAGGTATACACGAATAAAATGCACGTTTCAACCAGCCGAAATTGTGGAAAACTTCCGCAATGTTCAGTGGTTATGAAGACGTGCGCCTGCCTTTTTATCACGTATTATCAGGCAGTTTTCGAGTCGCTGTAAAGCAGCACAGGCAGTAGCTGAATACAAACAGTCCTGCCTGAAAGCGAGCCTTAAATGGCTTCTAATCAGGCCGTTCTCCAGAAAAACTGTGGAAAAGAAAATTTTTATCCTGTGTACTTAGGATGAGAAGGATGAATGGAAGACTCGATGGCAAATCCGGTCATCAGGTTGTGATACTGCTCAGGTGTCATGGCTTTCAGCTCGCTGCTTGATCTTGGCCACTGAAACCTGCCATTCGCCAGGCGTTTGTACAAAAGCAGAAAGCCGTCTCCATCCCAGAGCAGGCCCTTCAGCCGGTCGGTTCTCCTTCCACAGAAGAGAAAGAGTGTTCCTTCGTCATATGGATCCAGCTTGAATACTTCCTGGATCGTGCAGGCCAGTCCATCAACTCCATATCTCAGATCCGTATAGCCGCAGGCAATATAGATCTTCTTAAACGAATTTCCGTCTTTAAACATTGGACAGCGCCCTCATGATCCGGACAAGCATAGCATCCGATATGTCTTCATTCAGGTTAACCGTCATGCCATCTTTTTCAATCTGGGCGACAGAATGCGGCTTTACCGGAACCGGGCATTTTAGCTCAGCGATATCCAGGGCAGGACTGTTCGCTTCAGCAGGTTTGTTTACTTCAGAAAGAAGAAGATCTGTGCCTACCTG
>NZ_JALBUR010000083.1:0-1191 GCF_033971865.1 Grylomicrobium aquisgranense
AACGCTATTTTCAAATAAATAGTTGATGTACCCGAACAAGTACATCAAGTTAATATCTATAACTTATCATGACTTCAGTTGAGGTGATGATATGCTCGTTAATCAGAATTTCCTGAATTCTTTATCTCCTGTCGAAATTGAATTCATTCGTGTTGGTTTAGAAAAGCTATTCAGAGAGAAAGTAAACTGTACGACAACAAATTACGAGAATCTCTCTTTGCATGTTGAGAAATGTCCTCATTGTGGTTCAACTCACTTTGTTAAGAATGGCTTTAACCCACATAATCGTCAGAAATACAGATGTAAAAAATGCAAATCTGTTTTTATGGCAACAACAGGTACGATGTTTACTCATTCCAGAACAAGCTTTGATATCTGGACTACTTTTATCTCTGGCGAGCTTAACGGAATGACTCTGACTCAGCATAGTGTAGCTACAGGCTTATCAGTTACTACCTGCTTCAACATGCGTCACAAGTTATATCAGGCTGCAGCAAAGATTCAGAATAATGTGGTCTTAAGTGGAAATGTTGAATTGGATCCTACTTATACCAAAATCAACCTGAAAGGGACCAGGAAGGATAAAATGCCAAGATTCAGCAAACAGCGTGGAAAGCATCGCCGTCATTCAACCAAGCGTGCTTTACCTGGCACCAGCCATCACAAGATCTGCCTGGTAACAGCTATTGATGAGCATGACAATATTCTCTTTAAAATTGGAGGATTAGGCAGAGAGAGTGCAGAAATTCTGAATCAATACAGCTCTCACTTCGCAGCGCATTCAACAATTATCAGTGATGACAGCCATAGCATTCAAACTTTCGTGGGCGATAATCACTTCAACAGTGACATTATTCCATCTAACGGTTATTTAACACCAAAGGGCAATACAGTATCTGAAGTAAACGAGCTTCACTCTGAGCTAAAAAACATGATCAGGCAGAAACATGGTATCAGCACAAGACATCTCCAGGGTTATTTGAATTGGATCGTCATGAAGAAATATTTAAAGTACAGGCTGGACATGCGCAAATGGAAATCAGAAGCATACATGGAAACAATGTTTGAACAGATTCCATTTACCTGTGCGGAGATCCCAAAGCTTAAAATGCCAATTAACCTCTATGAGGCATATAGCTCATGATATTTTGGTGTTTACAGCCTCATCAACTAAATCTTTGAAAATAGCGT
>NZ_JALBUR010000084.1:0-1113 GCF_033971865.1 Grylomicrobium aquisgranense
CAGTGTCAAAGCAGAAGAAGCGCAGCCAACAGTATCACCGGAAAGTACAAGTCAGAGTGAGACAGCAGCACCTGCTGAAAAGCTGAAGGCTCCGGAAGCAGTCAGTGATAGAACGGGTTCCCATTCACTGACGATTCAGACAAAAGCGGGCTGGCAGTACAGTATATCCACTGAAGAAGATCTTCTGGGGACAGACTGGACAGATCAGACAAAAGAAGATGGTGAATATACATTTGATCATCTTAACGAAAATACCGTTTATTACATTCAGGGAAGAACAACAGATGATGCGGGCAATGTAACAGATGTATCAGAGGTCCTGTCAGTTTCAACAAAGCCGGCAGAGAAAGAAGAAAAGCAGGATTCTGCTGAAAGCACGGCTTCTCCTGCTTCAGAAACGGCTGAACCTGAAGCGAGTGAAACACCTTCTTCTGATGAAGCTGCCAGCACGGAATCTGCAGAAGTACAGGCTACAGAAGCTCCGGTACAAGTCAATAAGATGATGGCCAAGGTAATGACGGTCACTGTCAAAGCAGGTGAAAAGTATCAGAATGGACACTGGTACTTTGTTAAGAGTGATGGCACTAATGCGACTGGCATTACGAATATCGGGTATAAGACAGTTTACTATAACAAGAATGGTGAGATGCAGTTTGGTGTCTTCAGAGGTGATGATGGGAAACTGTATCTGTCAGATGCCGTAGACGGCACACTTGTGCAGAAACAAGGTGAGAAGTACGTAAATGGTCACTGGTATTATGTAAAGGCAGATGGAACGCTGGCGACCGGTGTCACCAATATCGGTTATAAGACAGTTTACTATAACCAGAATGGAGAGATGCAGTTTGGCACGTTCACAGACAGTGAGGGTAAGCTGCGTCATTCTGATTTGGTAGATGGTACATTGAGTCAGAATGGCTTCGAGTATTACAACAATGGTCATTGGTATTATGTAAAAGCAGATGGCAGCTATGCGACCGGTGTCACCAATATCGGTTATAAGACAGTTTACTATAACCAGAATGGAGAGATGCAGTTTGGTTATTATCGCGACAGCAATGGCAAACTGTGTCACTCAGATCCGGTAGATGGTACATTGAGTCAGAATGGCTT
>NZ_JALBUR010000085.1:0-1045 GCF_033971865.1 Grylomicrobium aquisgranense
AGAATATCGGAGGATACTGGTATTTCTTCGATCTGGCAGATGGCAGTATGCGGACAGGGTTTGTCACATTACCGGATGGACGGAAAGTATACTATGACGGTGCCGGCCACATGGTATTTGGCAAGCAACTGATCAATGGAAACTATTATTGCTTCAATGCCATCAATGGTGCAATGCAGTATGGTGAACAATGGATTAATGGGGTTGGATATTATTTTGATACATCTACTGGTATCATGAAATCCAATGGATGGTTAAAGGCCGGCAATTACTTTTATCATTTGAATGCTTCAGGTGTTATGGATGCCAAGCAGACAAATGGGCCGCAGCTGATTTATCAGCCCGGTTATTACATCAGTCCGATGAAAACGGGTAACCTGAATTCTTCTTCAGAGAGAATCGAGGCAATGATTTCCAGAGCTTATGATTATGTTGGCACGGTATGGAGAGCCTGCTATTCACAGCAGCCTGGTGGATATGCGGACTGCAGCGGTCTTGTCATGCAGTGTCTGCTGGCTGCTGGTTTTGATCCATCTCCCGCAACACCTGCTCATCATGCGCAGCCGCAGAATGAATATGATTCTCGTACATTGTTCTTCCAGACACCGATGCAGCATGTTTCTGTAAACAATATCCGGCGTGGTGATCTGATCTTCTATGCGCAGAATGGAATCATTATTCATGTTGCCATTTATCTTGGAAACGGACAGGTCATTGATTCCTGGCCGCCGAGAGTTACGACACATTCAATGTACTGGCGTACTTACGGGTATATCTATGGCGTTGCCAGACCGTTTAACTGATTTTCTGCAATGAATGTATTTCATCAGGGGGAAAAGGAAATATGAAAGTGAAGCAGAGATACAAGTCAGGAATCTTAATTGCAGGTGCTATTGCTGCGGTTGTACTGAATACAAACAGTGTCAAAGCAGAAGAAGCGCAGCCAACAGTATCACCGGAAAGTACAAGTCAGAGTGAGACAGCAGCACCTGCTGAAAAGCTGAAGGCTCCGGAAGCAGTCAGTGATAGAACGGGTTCCCATTCA